>CAYVAK010000035.1:0-12300 GCA_964448425.1 uncultured Sangeribacter sp. | reverse complement strand
AGGCGTTCTCTTTTGCGGTTGGAAAATTGTGAATACCAGAGTTTTGATTCCTGCGCAATGCGCTCGGCCTCCTGAGGGTGAGCGTTGTAGTAGCGCAATTTCTCGTCAAGGTCGCTGAAGTCGGGGGCCACCTCTATGTAATGCTTTCCGGGCACAAGGAGTGAGTGCATGAGCCAGTGAGTCACCTGTGGTGCGGTCATCACGGGCACACAGTTGCTGCCCATCACCCAGCCCAGTGCGGAGCCCACATCGTTGCCTTCGAGCACCAGCACGTAGCGGTAGCGGAAATGGTCGGCGATGGAGATTTTGGGCTTATGCCATTGGGCGTAGCGGGGGTCGTGGCCGGTGTCGCCCAGGTCGAAGTCGGGGTGGCCGAAGAAGCGTTCAAAGAATTGCACTCTCAGAGGCTTGTCGGCTATCTTACCGCGGAATATCAGTTGGGGAATTTTGTCGCCGAATTTAATGTTGTCGTGGGGGCGGGGGAAGTGGCGCAGTGCGTTAAGGGGGAGTATCACGGCATTCTCACCGCCGGGCATGTCGAGGCGGCGCGCCTTGATGAGGGTGGGCACTGAGGGGTTGACAAACACGTCGCCGGGCTTAAATTCGAGCTTCAGGTGCGGTGGGAAGTGGCGCAGCAGGCGGGTTATGTCGTAGCGATAGACACTGCGGGCCTCGCTGAGGTCGGGGGCGCCGGCGCTCTGCGAGAGCTGATATGTGGCGGTGGGGCTGAATCGGCAGTAGTAGTCCACGCGTCGGGCTATGTATTGGGCATCGGGGCGGCTGCGCCAGGTGCGCAATTCGCGGCGCATACGCCGCCGGAGCAGTGCCGAGGGCACAAGCTTGTGGAGCGCCTCGCACATGAAGTACCAGGCTTTGGGTGTCTTGCCGCTTCTATATAGGTTGAGCATTGATGTCGGTGTGGGCGAGGTGCAGAGGGGGTTATAAGTGCAGTGGTTATGGTGTCGGGGTGAGGTGCCGGGGCTATTTGCGGTCGGGGTAGGCCACGCGACTGTGGTAGATGGTGCCCAGGCGGTCTTTGAAGGTCTCTTTGATGTGCTCTATGTCGGAGAAGGAGATAGGCGAATCTTTGAGCAGGCCCTCTTGCATCTGGGTGTCGATAATTTTGTCGACGAGCTTACCGATGGTCTCGGCCGAGTATTGCTGAAGGGAGCGCGAGGCGGCTTCCACCGAGTCGGCCATCATCAGAATGGCGGTCTCTTTGCTGCGGGGGTTGGGGCCGGGGTAGGTGAAGGGAGTGGGGTCGATAGTCTCGTCGGGGTGAGCGTTGCACACAGTGTTGTAGAAATAGCGGGTCACACCCTTGCCGTGGTGTTCGGCTATGAAGTCGCGCACCACCTTGGGGAGCTTGTGCTTCTGGGCCAGGGCGAGGCCTTCGGTGACATGGCTGATAATCTTCTTGGCGCTCACCTTGGGGTCGAGGCCGTTGTGGGGGTTCACACCGTGCTGATTTTCGGTGAAGAAGATGGGGCTTGAGAGCTTACCAATGTCGTGGTATAGGGCGCCGGTACGCACCAGCTGGGTGTTGGCACCGATGGCGCGGGCGGCATCGGCGGCGAGGGTGGCCACCTGCATGGAGTGTTGGAAGGTGCCGGGGGCCTCTTCGGAGAGGCGGCGCAGCAGCGGGTGGTTTATGTCGTTGAGCTCCACCAGGGTCACTGTTGAGGTGAAGCCGAAGATGCGTTCAATCACAAATATGAGCACATAGGTGAGCGCCAGCAGCACGGCGTTGACGGCCAGGAACACGGGCACTCTGAGCGAGATGCCGCCGAAGCTGCCCTCGGAGAGCAGCAGGGAGATGGCGTAGGTCACCATGTAGGCCAGGAAGCTGAAGAGCGACACACGCAGCAGTTGCGAGCGGCGCGAGAGCTGCTTGAGGCAGAATATGGCGGTGATGCCGGCCACCAGCTCCATGAATATGAATTGGAACTGATAGATGGCGGCCATGGCGCCTATCATCACCGAGGCCAGCAGCCCTATGACGGCCACGCGCCTGTCTACAAACAGCAGTATCACCACCGGCACGGCCGCAAAGGGGGCTATGTAGATGCCGGAGTGGATGGTCTCGCCCAGCAGTATGGCTATCACGGCAAACACCACCAGGCAGCTCATCAGGAAGGTCATGATGCGGATGTCGGCAAACACTCGGGCGTGGAATTTGGCCAGGTAGATGTAGAGCACCGAGAGCACCACCAGCAGATAGGCTATCTGGCCGGCGAGCAGCCCGAGGTTGTTGTCGTCCACACTGTTGGTCTTATCCAGCAGGCTCTCATATTCTTGCAGGTTGCGATATATCTGGGGGGTGACCACCTCGCCGCGGTCCACAATCCTTTGCCCCTGGCGTATGGTGCCTTGGGCCGAGGAGATGGCGGCCAGCGCATAGCGCAGCTGGGTGGCATCCACCGAGTCGTTCATTGTGATGTTGGCGCGGAGGTTGGTCTTCAGATAGTCCCACACATTGTCGCTCACATCGTTCAGGAAGGCGAAGGAGCGCAGGGCGCGGGCGCTCTCGTAGTCGGCAATTATGGAGTCGAGGGCGCGGGTGGGGGTGAGCATCTCGGTGGCGTCGATTTCGCGAGCGGTGTTGGAGGAGGAGCCGGTCACCACATTCACAGCCTTGTTTTTGCCGGCTTTGGCCAGGCGTTGCTTCACATTGTTGTCTATCACACCTTTATTGTACACCTTCTCAATGGCCGCTCTTATCACCCGATAGTTGTCGGTGGAGAGGCCGGGCAGGGCTCGCAGCCCCTCTATGAGCTGGTCGGCCGGCTCGGTGGATATCTCCACATAGGGGTGGAAGTTCTGTTTCACTGAGTCGGTGAGCCTCCACATGGTGGCGGAGTCCAGATACACCGGAATGTCAAACGGGGCGGTGAGCAACCGATATTTCCAGGGCAGCCCCTCCTCGTAGGAGAGGTGCTCGCGGTCGGTGCGCGGCAGCACTGCCACTATGCAGCTTATGGCCACAAGCATTAGCAGCGCCAATATCAGGGAGTGTTTGGTGAACAGCTTTTTCATGCGTTTTTAGGTAAGAGGGACGAGTGAAGAGGGACGAGGTAAGAGGGAGAGAACTGAGAACTGAGAAATCAGAACTGAGAAGCGAGAAGTGAGGGCCGGGGCCCCGGTTAGGAGAGGCGGACGGCCGACTTCACATCTTTGATTTTGCGCAGCGCGGAGCAGAGCTTGCTCACTGAGCGCGTGCTGTCGGTGTGCACCTCCATCTGGCAGTGGAAGAGCTCTTGCGAGGAGGTGATGTTGAGGCTCTTGAGGGTGATGCGGTCTTGGGAGGAGATGGCGGTGATGATGTCTATCAAGATGCCGCGGCGGTCTATGCCCTCTATGCCTATGGTCACGGGGAAGAGGTTGGCACTACCCTCCCAGCGTGTGGCCACCAGGCGGGGGCCGAAGGCGGTCTTGAGGCGCGCGGCCTTGGGGCAGTCCACTCGGTGAACCACCACATTCTCTTCGTCGTCTACAAAGCCGAGCACATCGTCGCCCGGTATGGGGTGGCAGCAGGTGTCCAGCAGATAGTTGGGATGCTCGGCATCGGGCAGCAGCACATACACCTCTTTGCGGTCTATGGCCGGCTTCTTCTCTGCCTCTGTTCCGGTGGAGGCCTCCTGTGTGCGGTGTTTCGATGAGAAGGGGTTGCGCAGCAGCTTGCCGAAGAGTGAGACTCTGTTTTTGCTCAGCTGCTTGAAGGCGCCCGAGGAGAGCTGAAGCTCTTCGCGAGCGAGCATGAGGTAGAGGTCGTTTATGGTGCGCAGCTTATAGTGCTCCAGCACTCGCTGCATCACCTCCTTTGAGGGGGCCACACCCTCGTCGTCGAGGAATTTGTGGTATATCTCTTTGCCGTGGTGTATCAGCTTGTTGCGCTGCTTGCGGAGCACGGCCTTGAGGCGGTTTTTGGCCTTGGCGGTGTGGCAGAATTCGAGCCACTCCTCGTGGGGCTGCTGCGAGTCGGAGGTGATAATCTCCACCTGGTCGCCGCTGCCCAGGGGGTGGGAGAGGGGCACCAGTTGGTGGTTTATCTTGCCGGCTATGCATTGCAGGCCGAGTTGGGTGTGGATGGCAAATGCCATGTCGAGCACAGTGGAGCCCGAGGGCAGCGTGATGAGGTCGCCCTTGGGGGTAAACACATATATCTCGGAGGCGAAGAGGTTGAGCTTAATGGTGTCCAGGAAGTCGATAGCGTTGGGCTCGGGGTTGGCCAGAATATCCTTGATGGTGTTCATCCAGGTTTCGAGCTCGGAGTCCTCCTCGTAGTCCACATTCTTATATTTCCAATGGGCGGCATAGCCGAGTTCGGCAATCTCGTCCATTTTTCGGGAGCGAATCTGCACCTCAATCCACTTTCCGTCGGGGCCCATCACAGTGAGGTGGAGCGCCCGGTAGCCGTTGGCCTTGGGGGTGGTGATCCAGTCGCGCAGGCGGTCGGGGTGCACCTTGTGGCCCTCGGTGAAGAAGGTGTAGATTTGCCAGCACTTGATGGCCTCCAGCGAGTCGTCGTCGTTTTCAAACACCACTCTCACGGCATAGACGTCGTAGATGTCGGCGAAGCTCACCTTCTTGGTCTCCATCTTCTGCCAAATGCTGTAGGCACTCTTCACACGGGCTTTGATGGTGTATTTAAAACCGGCGTTGTCGAGCTTGGTGCGAATGGGGGCCACAAACTCCTCCACTATCTCTTCGCGGTGTTCGCGGCTCTGGTCCACCAGCGCCTTTATCTCGTCGTATTTTGCGGGGTGTTCAAATTTGAAAGCGAGGTCTTCAAATTCCTGCTTCATCTTGAAGAGGCCCAGGCGGTGGGCCAAGGGGGCATACACATAGAGGGTTTCGCCGGCTATCTTATATTGCTTTTCGGGGCGCATAGAGCCCAGGGTGCGCATATTGTGCAGGCGGTCGGCCATCTTGATGAGTATCACTCTGATGTCGGTGCTCATGGAGAGCAGGAGCTTGCGGAAGTTCTCCGCTTGCAGGGAGGCGCGGTCGCCGAATATGCCGCCGGAGATTTTGGTGAGCCCCTCCACAATGGAGGCAATCTTCTCGCCGAAGTTGGCGGCAATGTCGTCGCGAGTAAACTCGGTGTCCTCCACCACATCGTGCAGGAAGGCGGCACAAATAGACGTGGAGCCCAGGCCGAGCTCCGCAATCACAATTTTAGCCACAGCGATGGGGTGGAGAATGTAGGGCTCGCCACTGCGGCGGCGCACACCTTTGTGGGCTTCTTTGGCGAAGCGGAAGGCGCGTTCTATGATTTCCACTTTCTTGCGGTGGTGGCTGGCCAGGTAGCAGCGGAGCACATCCTGATAGGCCTCTTCCACCATGCGGTCTTCTTCTTGCGGGTTAAGATGGTGATATTCTTTCATTTGAGTGCCACACTTACGCGGGGATATAAGTCGCGAAGTCAGTGGCAAAAATAATAATTTTTGCGCTAAAAAGCAAAAAAACTCACCCCTGCGCCGCCCCGTCTGTCTGCGCCGGGCTCCGTCCTTCTCGATAATCCTCTGATTATCAACTGAGTGAGGCTACAATAGGCGGTCGAGGATCCGGTCAAGGCTACCTATTAGGTAGAACGGCACATTGATGAGGCGGTAGGTGGCATCGGTCTGTTGCACCTTCACTTCATCTACCGAGAAGGCTCCCGGCCACACTCTCACACCTACCATCCCGGCACCCTCCATTCGCATGAATGATTGCATAGACCGCAAATGCGAATTAGCTCCGCTCTTCACCTCGATTGGTATTATGGTGCCTTCTCTTTGGTATACAAAGTCGACTTCGGCTGTCGCGCCCTTCTTCTCTCTCATCCAGAAGCATTGTTTGTCTTGGTAGTTCTTGTCGAGTATGTGCCATAGCTCCTGCCCCACTATCTGCTCGGCGGCGTGGCCGCGCCACACATCTGCAAGCGATTTGTTCGACAGGTATTCCACCTGTATGCCGGCTGAGAAATTCACCAGGCCGGAGTCGAGCCACACCAGCTTGGGCGAGCGCGTAAGCGCCGGCTGCAACGGCGCTTTCACCGAGGTGCAGGGGTAGTCGAGCGACACCAAAAATGCTTTCTCCAACAGCTCAAATGCCTGATGCACCGCAGTGGAATTATATGCACTGCCGCCAAACCCGGCAAACGACACGGATTGACCCGCATAGCTCCAGCCGCTGCGCAGCAGGTGACGCAAAACGGCCACCTGTTGCGGTGTGCCGGCATACTTTTCCACATCCTCATCATAGCTTTGCAGCAGCCCCTTGTAGAGCGGGTTTAGGGCCGAGATGCTGCGCGTATCTCCGTAGGCTGCAACCACTTCCGGCATGCCGCCCACCAATGCATAGGTCTGAAACAGTTGGCTCAAATGGTCGTGTAGCAGTTCCGTCACTTCCACATTCTTCACCATTTCGGCCAACTTCCCTTCGCCTATGCCCCACAGAAATTCATCGAATGAGCAAGGTCGCATTGATATATACTCCACGCGGCCCACCGGAAACGACACTCCCGTCTTGAATAATTCTTGCAATCGCGACCCGGCGGCTATCACGTAGAGCTCGGGCATATCCTCGTAGAAATAGCGCAGCATGCCTATGGCTTTGGGCTGCGACTGTATCTCATCGATAAAGAGCAGAGTCCTTGCGTTAGGCGTGGCGCTCTCGCTGTGCAGACGGGTGAGGCGGATTATCTCCATCACCTGCTCGGGAGTGTCGGCAATCTCGAATATTTTTTTATCATCGGCACGCTCCAAGTTGAGCATCACAAATTCATCGAACTCTTTTGCGAATTCTTTCACAAGAGTGGTTTTGCCCACCTGTCGGGCGCCGCGAATCACCAGCGGTTTACGGTTCTTTCTGTCGGCCCATTGGCGCAGGTTTGTGAGTAGATTGCGTGGTATCATATCAAACATTCTGAAATTCAGCTACAAAGATACATCAATTTTCTAAAACATAGGCAAAAAACAGCGATTTTTCTTCTAAAACATAGGCAAAAATCGCCTCTTCCGCTTCTAAAACATAGGCAACAACCCCATCAGCCTTCGGCGGCAACCCCCATCCCTACAGGTCGGGCGGGTCTCGTTGCAGCCCGGTCGGTCGTGGGGGTGTTGCGGTCCGGTGGGTGGGGTCGCTCGGACGGGCGGCCGGGCCGCGGTGTGTTAATAAAGCATATAAATGCGTTAAAAATGGTTGCAGGGAAAACTTTATGCAAACACGGGGTGTTCTTGTTGTAAAAATATTTAGAGAGACCAGGCTTTAATAGGTAGCCATAGCTTTGACTTTCTTGGCTACGCTTGCATTCACCGCCCCCTCAAGCCCCCACGGCCCGCGACGCTTACCGCGGCTACCGCTCCGGCTCCGGCGGCTTGCCTGTTTAAAACACCGACGCTTTAAGTATGTTTGCAACCCGACAGTGCCATCGGGACTTATTTCTGGCCATGAGATATATTTGTATGTAGGTTTTGACTCTGTTCATCACTTAGTTTCGGACCATGTCTTGCTCCACAACCCCCGACTCTCCGACTAATGCTTTGACTCTGTTCTTGACTTTAACTGACCCAGTTTCTGACTTAGTTTCTAACTCCGTGTTTCCTTTGCGTTAACCTCGGTTTCTAACTTTGCTTTGACTTAGTTCCTGACTTGCTGGCTTAGTAGGGGCCTACCCGCTAACTTCGCCGTGCTTTGATCCCCTCACCTCTTCCCCCCACACGCTGATCTGCGCCGTGCTTTGAGGACTTGCATCTGCAAGGCTCGAATGCTTTCCCGAGCAGTGACGCCCTTCTGTGTGTGTGAACACCACGAGTAATCGCCGACCGGCGACTACCCTTTGAGAAAAGATTTTGCACATAATATTATGAAAAAAACTATTTTACTTATGTTTAAGCGATTAACTTTGCTATGGAGCCTGCTACTGCTGATCGGCTCTGTAGCTACGGCGCAGGCGCAAGACTCCGGCACGGACACCGAGTCCGGCTCGGACGAAACGACCTCGCCGACCTATCTGTCTGCCGCCGATCTTTACGATGGCATCCAAATCTGCATCAGCGACCTGGAAGGTGCCTCTACCGGCTACTTCTACGCTGACAAGCGTTACAGCCGTGTTTCCTTCTCTTCTGCCATGGAGGGTTGGAGCTCTGTCTTTACCCTTGTTAAGGTGCAACCCACCGGCGACGAAACCGAGGAAGATATGGCTAATGTCTACTACCTCTACAGCGAGGTTGATGGCCTATACCTCAAACTTCAAGAAGCCGGTAAATGTCGCTTGGTGCCCACCACCTCCAATGTGTCGGAGGCTGCCAGGCTGCTCATCACCGATGCAACTGACACTAACTATCCCGGTGCCGTGCAGCTTAAGATGATTGACTATCAAGACACCCGTAACCTGAGTGCGCACTACCTTTATTACCTCCCCACAGCTTCTAATGCGCCCTATATCCAGAATTTCTATCCTTCAAGTCCGTACACCAATTTCTACCTCACCAAGAAGCCCGACAGCCTTGTGACTGCCACCCGCTTTGTGGCTGATGAGAATATTTGCGGTATTGTGCCTGCGGCTGCCGCCACTTCCGCTCCCCAACGTGTGAACGGCAAAGTCTCCGTCGACGCTTCATCTTACCTGAAAGCCGACTCCCCCAACTCTTGTGTGCCTTACACCTCTACTCAGAGTTGGCTCACCGACTGGACTCTGCTCTCTGTTGAAATAGACCTCGGTGTCACTGATGAAGATGGCAGTGAGGAATATGTTGAGCGTCCAAACGTCTACTACCTCTATAATGCCACCGCTGCCCGCTACCTGGGCAAGGTGCCCGAGAGCGGCTCCGGAACCAAGATACAGATGGTTGACGCTGAAGCTGATGCCGGCCAGTTTGAAATCCTTGCCGACGCTGACGACGAATATGCCGCTCTGCTCAAATCATATAATGTGACCAACTCCGACGGCGCCAACTATCTGAGCGCCGGTGCTCAATACCTTGTCAACGCTGCCGAAGGCCTCGATGCCAACAAATTCTATATCGGCGGCGGCGGCGACACATCTACCTACCCCGTACGTTGCCACCCGCGTATCGACAAACGTGTCGAGTCATACTTCGTGCCCTACGAGTATTACACCGCCGGCAAAGAGGGCTACCTCAACGCCAATGTGCCTTACGGCAAGATTGAAAAATCTACCACCTATAAAGAGTGGGATTCTGTGCTCAAACTTGTATGGGCCGACGAAGCCAATGAGGTGACCGGCAACGAGAGTGAAAACTACCTTGGCACAGAGTCCGAATATAACGCCAACTTTGCCCACGACTACAACCTCTATTCTTTCATCAATAAGAAATATATCAAATCGATTGAGAGCACTGATGCCGGTGTGAAATACTTCTTCGCCGACACTCAAGCGGAGGCCGGTAAATTCCACTTCTATGCCGACAACATCAACGGCGCTTGCGTGATGGTGAAAGATGTGAACAACACCTCCGACAACTGCTGGTTCTCTCTCAACTCCGACGGCGCTCTGGTGAACGCCACCGTTGATTCCGCAACTCCCTTCTTTATTAAAGAGCCCACACAGATATCCTACAATGCTGCCGGCCCCAATGAGACGGTCTACATCTCCTCATTCCGTTTCTTCGACTACGCTATCAGCCCCAATCCCGTAAATAGCGTCACTAAGTACAACCGCAATTACTCCGTGCTTACAGCCTATAAGCTTGTGCCGGCCGATGTCAGCGACGTCACCGACGAAAACAAGAAGACGGATGTCTACTACCTCTACAACGAATATACCGACACCTATATGGGTAAAATCGGCACCATCGGTGTCAACAACACTGTGCCATTGGCCTACAGCCGCGAAGATGCCGGCCGTTATAAGATTGAACCGGCCACCGGTATACCTGAAGCCGTGACCTTCTGGGATATAGACGGTGATAGCGGCGGTGCCAACTATCTGAACCTCAACCTTACCTCCAACGGCTACTCCACCTACAATGTGGTGTGCTGGTATAAGACCGAGATGAACCGACTCTTTATGATCGCGACTGCCAAAGACCTTGGCGATCCCCTTATCACCGAGACTCTTTACGACGGCTTGACCGTGAAGATTCGCCCCTATATGTTCTGGTACAACAATTCCTCTTCAAGCCGCGAACACGGCGAGGGTGTGGTCTATGCCAACGGCACCAACAACACCGTGGGCGCCTCCCTCACCGACCCCGACGACGGCACCTCCCTGTGGACTCTTAAGGCTGCCACCAAGACCGAGACTATCACTGTCACCGTCGACGGCGTCGAGACCACCAAAGAGGTCACTGTCACCATTCCACACTACTACTACCTCTACAACGAGGCTACCGGCAAATATGTGGGCAAAAACGGCGGCAACAGTCAGACCACATTTACCCTGGTTGACAACATGGACGATGCCGGTATCTTTGATATCGAAGACGACCTCCTGGATCAAACCACTGTGACACTCTACGACACCACCTACAACCCCGAAGCACGCAACGACAACAAGGCCTGGTGGTTTATGAACAACTTCAGCGTCATCCAGAACACCAACAACAAGTATGGCGAAAACAACGATGACCACAACTCCAACAACTACGGCGGCTACATGTACAACCGCTTCTACATCATCCCCGAGAAGAAACCATTCTCTCAGGAAGACTCCGAGAAGCTGCTCTATGAGCTCGAAGACACCGTTGGCGATCTGGTGGGCGACCTTATCGAAGAAAAGATTACCCCGCTCATCGAAGCCCTCAAGGCTGATCCTTCAAGCGAAGAGAAATACAACGCCCTGAAGGACGCTATCGCTGAAGAAGACAACTTCGTGCACCCCAAAGCTAAACACCTCTACTACATAGAGTCTCCGTTCCCCTACTTCTCCGACCTCTATCTGCGTGAAACCTACTACGCAAAAGACTGGTTTGAAAAGACCGGCAACCAGCGCGTGTACTTCCACATCAAAGACTGGGAAAGCGACGTTGTGCCCGCTATGTGGGAATTTGTTGACCAACCGCTGCTCAGCGGCACCGATGCCAAACACTACTACATGATTCGCGCGGTCAACTCCGACGATGTGCTCCGTATGACCCACGATGATGTCACCATCGATACCCGTTCCAAGACCGACGACGAGGCCGGTATCTTCTCACTGCTCAGAAACGAACTCTGTGTATATCCTCACTCAGTGGCCCTGCGCGCTCACTGGAACAACGACACTCGTAGCACCTCCGTCGGTCACTCACTGCTCGGTATTGAGCTCGAAGACAACGACTCATTCACAGGCGACGCTGTGATTACCGACGGTCTGGAGACTCCTATCACTCCTACCGAAGCTCCTGTGGCCGGTGCCAACATCTGGCGCATCATCGAAGTTACACAATTCCCCATCTACTTCGACGGTGTAACTCAGAAAGTGCTCATGCCCGACGGCACCGAGAAACAATACTACATGAATGCCTACTGCTTCCCCTTCGATGTTCAAGTGCCCGAAGGCCTCACAGCCTACAGCGGCGGCTACGGCCTGCTCGCCAATGAAGGTGACTCCGAAAAATATGTCGACCTCGTGAAGTTTGCAGTCTACGACGACAGCACCGGCGAAGCCGTTTGGCGCAACGATATCATCCCCGCCAACTCTCCCTGCATCATCGTATCGGAGAATCAACAGCCCTCTGAAGATGAATACTATCAGCTCAAAGTGCTCTACTACGACGAAGAGGAGGGTTGCGAAAGCCGCTACTCCAAGATCGACGGCCTCGGCCTCACCGGCCAGAATGTGCCTCGCGCACTCGACGAGGAAGAGGAGGTCTACATTGTGAACGACGACACCTACGACACCCTCACCAAAGTGGTGGAAGGCACCGACTACAACACCGGCGCTGACCCCGACGAACCGGCTGCCGTAGCCATCGACGATGCTCCCGATTATGCACTTATGACAGCGCTCGATAGCTCTTATGTGATCATGGCCAACAACGCCACCATCGACATCAAAGATGCTAATGCTCCCGAAGACCCCGAATACAGAATTGTAGACGAAACCACCAACGACGTGCTCACCGGCGTGAACGGCATTGTTGACGACAACACCGCCAACGGCTACCGCGAACCCGAACGCGACGCTCAGGGCCGCCTCATCTACTACGACCTCACCGGCCGCAGAATGGTGAACCCCGATCCCGGCATCTACATCCTCACCAACGGTCAGAAAGTAATAGTGAAATAGCGAAGTTAATACAAATACATCCTCAATGTAGAGAGGCTGCGCCAAAATCGGTTTTTGGCACAGCCTCTTTCCATTTCCCC
>CAYVAK010000034.1:0-17267 GCA_964448425.1 uncultured Sangeribacter sp. | reverse complement strand
ATCCGGGTGTGTATGTTGTGTTGGCTAATGGCCAAGCCCGGAAGGTTGCAGTGAGATAGTAACGGAGCTGCGCCGACATGAATCTGGCGGGAGGTGAGCTATGTGATGCTCGCCTCCCGCTGTGTATATTGGATGGTCGATATGTTGTTCGGGTGTTGTTCGGAGTGTCGTTCGAGGAGGTGTGGGGGGTAGTCGGGGTGCCTGAGGGGGAGGGAGTTGGGACGCCGGATGGGTTAGTCGGGGAGGGCGGAAGGGTTAGTCGGGGAGGGCGGGGTGTGTGGCTGGGTAGGCGGCGATTTCGGCGTCGGTGAGGATGGATTTTTCTTTGAGGATTTTGTGGTAGTAGTCTTTGAGGCAGCGACGCACGTAGCTTTGTTCGAAGCATTTGGCCATTAGGGGACGGCAGTTGCGGGCAAGTTTTTCTACGAGCTCCGGGTCGGTGGCGAATATTTGCATTGCTTTGAGGAGGCTGTTGCTGTCGCGTGGTGGGATTATTGCGCCGTTGAATCCGTCGACTATTATTTCGCGTGAGCCGTTGATGTCGGTGACGATTGCGGGTATTCCCATTGCTCCGGCTTCGATGACTACGTTGGGGAATCCTTCTCTGTAGGAGGGGAATACGAGTGCGTCGGCTGCTGCGAGCCATGGGCGCACGTCTTTTTGGTGGCCGGCGAGGATTATGTTGGGGTTGGTTTTTATTTTTTGAAGTGTCTCGGGCTTTAGGGGGTCGAGTTTTTCTTCAAAGTTGCCAACGAGGATTAGCCGGACTTCTGTGGTGCGGTTGTATAGGCGGCAGAATGCGTCGATGAGTTCGTTGATGCCTTTGTCGGCTACTATTCGGCCTATGAAGATGAATGTGAATCCGGTGAAGTTGCGGATTTTTTGAGCTTGGCTCATTACTTCTTGGGTGCGGTCGTAGTGTGTGAGGTCGATGCCTCGGATGTTGCCGTAGCCGAGGATTTGGAGGGGCTTGCGTGTTATGTGGTAGTTTATGAGGTCTTGTTTCACCCCTTCGCCTTCGGGCACTATGTGGGTGGCGCAGGCGCATGTGAGGCGGTCGGTGAGGATTAGGATTTTCTGTGTGAGGCCGGTGGCTGTGGGGAATACGAGGCCTGTGAAGGTGTGAAGGCGCACTGGCACGCGGGCTATTTTAGCGGCCATCATGGAGAGGAGGCCGGCTTTGGGGGTTATGGAGTGGACCATGTGCGGGCGCTCTTTGCGAAACACTTTGATGAGTTTGAAGAGGGATACGAGGTCTTTGAATGGGGCCATGTGGCGCTCCATGTCTACGGCTATTGTTTTGACGCCTTCGCGTTGGGCTATTATGGGTAGCTCTTTGCCGTGGGAGCTGACGGCCACTATTTGGTAGCCTTCTTCTTGTTGGAATTCGCGCAGGAGGCCGTTGCAGAATGTTTCGATGGATCCGGGTACTGTGGATGTGCGGATTATTTTTATCGGTCGGCGAGTTTTTAGCTCTTTTTTCTTCATCGGGTGTGTGGGGGGTGAGGTGGGTGTGAGTGTGTGGGGCGGGCTATCGGTTGGCGTACATGTTTTCGTAGTAGTTCATGTAGGAGCCTGAGGTGACGCGGTCCATCCACTGTTGGTTGTCAAGATACCAGCGTACGGTTTTCTCTATTCCTTCTTCAAATTGGAGTGAGGGGCTCCAGCCGAGCTCTTTGTGGAGTTTTGTGGAGTCGATGGCGTAGCGGAGGTCGTGGCCTTTGCGGTCGGTGACGTAGGTGATAAGGCCCAGGGAGTGACCTTCGGGGTTGCCGAGCAGGCGGTCGACGGTGGCTATTATTACTTTTATGAGGTCGATGTTTTTCCACTCGTTGAAGCCGCCGATGTTGTAGGTGTCGGCAATTTTGCCTTTGTGGAATATGAGGTCGATGGCTCGGGCGTGGTCTTCCACGAATAGCCAGTCGCGCACGTTTTCGCCTTTGCCGTAGACGGGGAGTGGCTTGCCGTGGCGTATGTTGTTGATGAAGAGTGGGATGAGCTTTTCGGGGAATTGGTAGGGACCGTAGTTGTTGGAGCAGTTGGTGACAATGGTGGGCATGCCGTAGGTGTCGTGGAATGCTCTTACGAAGTGGTCGCTTGAGGCTTTTGACGCGCTGTAGGGTGAGTGGGGGTTGTATTTTGTTTGCTCGGTGAAGAGAGTGCCGTCGAATTTGAGGGCTCCGTAGACTTCGTCGGTGGAGATGTGGTAGAATAGTTTGCCGGTGTAGCCGTTGGTGTCGGCTTCCCACACTGCTTTGGCTGCTTGAAGGAGTGAGAGGGTGCCAATCACATTTGTTTTTGCGAATGTGAAGGGGTCGAGGATGGAGCGGTCAACGTGGCTTTCGGCTGCGAGGTGGATCACTCCGTCGACGTTGTATTTTTTCATCAGGGCGAGGATTGCGTCGAAGTCGCATATGTCGATTTTCTCGAATTGGTAGTTGGGGCGGTTCTCGATGTCTTTGAGGTTTTCGAGGTTGCCGGCGTAGGTGAGTTTGTCGACGTTTATGATGCGGTAGTCGGGATATTTGTTGACGAAAAGGCGCACTACGTGTGAGCCTATGAATCCGGCGCCGCCGGTTATGATGATGTTTCTTTTAAAATTTTCCATAGATAAATGGCGAATTAAAGTTGTTAAGGTTGGCGTGGTTTAGGTCTTTTTCGGAGAGGATAGCCTCCCGGGCGGGTGTTTGCCAATCGATGTTTAATTCAGGGTCGAAGAGGTTTATGCCTCCTTCGTGGCCTTTTGAGTAGTAGTTGTCGCATTTGTATTGGAACACTGCGATGTCGCTGAGCACTGAGAATCCGTGGGCAAATCCTTGTGGAATGAAGAATTGCAGGTGGTTGTCTTCGGAGAGCTCTACGGCCACGTGTTTGCCATAGGTGGGGGAGCCGATGCGGATGTCGACAGCTATGTCGAGCACTTTGCCTACCACGCATCTCACGAGTTTGCTTTGGGCCATTGGCGGGGCTTGGAAGTGCAGCCCGCGAATCACGCCTTTGCAGGAGCGGCTTTCGTTGTCTTGAAGGAATTGAATTTCTCTGCCTATGGCTTGGCAGAAGTCTCTTTGAGAGAACGACTCGAAGAAGTAGCCTCGCGGGTCGGAGAAGAGGCGGGGTTTGATTATTTTGATTTCAGGGATTTCAGTATTGATTACTTCCATGATTTTGAGTTTGCGGGTGAGAATTCGTTGGCCAGTTTCAGCAGGTATTTGCCGTAGTTGTTTTTCTTCATTGGCTCGGCCAGTTGGCAGAGCTTCTCTTTGGATAGCCAGCCGTTGCGGTAGCCTATACCTTCGAGGCAGGCTATTTTGAGTCCTTGGCGTTTTTCGATTACTTCAACAAATATGGATGCTTCGGCCAGGGAGTCGTGGGTGCCGGTGTCGAGCCAGGCGAATCCGCGGCCCAGGGTTTTGACTTTGATTGACCGGCGGTTGAGGTATTCCTGGTTGACTGAAGTGATTTCGAGCTCGCCGCGAGCGGAGGGTTTGATGTTGCGTGCAATTTCTACTACCGAATTAGGGTAGAAGTATAGGCCTACGACGGCGTAGTTTGACTTGGGCTTTTCGGGTTTCTCTTCTATTGAGAGGCAGTTGCCTTCGGAGTCGAATTCGGCCACACCGTAGCGTTCGGGGTCGTCGACTCTGTAGCCGAAGATAGTGGCGCAGTTGTCGTGTTGTACGTTGGCTACGGCTTCTTTGAGCATCTCTTCAAATCCGGCGCCGTGGAATATGTTGTCGCCGAGCACCAGCGCCACGGAGTCGCTGCCTATGAAGTCGGCACCGATTATGAATGCTTGGGCCAGGCCGTCGGGCGATGGCTGTTCGGCGTATTGGAGGTTGATACCGAAGTCGGAGCCGTCGCCGAGCAGGCGTTTGAATGAAGGTAGGTCTTGAGGTGTGGAAATCAGCAGAATGTCGCGGATTCCGGCGTCCATTAGCACAGAGAGGGGGTAATAGACCATGGGCTTGTCGTAGACGGGTAGTAATTGTTTGCTGACTCCTTTGGTGATGGGGTAGAGGCGGGTGCCGCTGCCTCCTGCTAAGACTATACCTTTCATGTTTTTCGGTGTTACGGGTGTGTGGCTGTTAGTGTTGTGTTTGTTTTGATGCTGTGTGGAGGGAGAGTGGAGGTGTTTTAGAGATGTGTCTCTCTAAAATAGGAGTCCCTCTTAAAGCAAACGACGTCGCTACTTATATGGGCCCTGATTTGAGGAGCTGTGATAAGTACGACGCGGGTTGATGTTTGCTTTTAAGGGCTCGCCGAGAGGTGTCGGCGTTGCCCTTAATTGCATATGGGGATAGATTGGAGCATTCCGTCGGTGGGCGGAGTGGGGCTCTTTAATCTTTGTCGTCGGAGTCGTTGATGTAGTAGCCGCTGCTGTTCTTGTAGCCGTAACGGTGGTTGTAGTATGTCTTCTTGACATCGACACCGTTGAGGATAAGCGACATGTTGGAGAGCTTGCCTGAGTGGTAGAGCTCTTCAATTTCGGGTATCGCGGCTTTGTTGAATACGCCTACGCGAACCACGAATATGGAAGCGTCGGCTACGCGAGATATGATCGAAGTATCGGCCACGAGATCGTAGGGCGGGCAGTCGAGCACCACATAGTCGTAAATTTCGCGAAGGTCTTTGATGAGGTTGTCGAAGTCTTCGCTGAGGAGGAGCTCAACGGGGTTAGGCGGCACGGCACCAACGGGGAGCACGTCGATGTAGCCGTGGCTCTTCTCTGCTACCACGAGGTCGCGCACGTTGGGCGACTTGCCGGTGAGGTAGGCTGAGACACCTTGCGGGGCGTTGCCGGCGTATTTGGATAGGGAGGTGCGGCGCAAGTCTACGTCGACCACTACCACTTTTTTGCCTTTGAGCGCCAAGGAGACTGCGAGGTTCATGGAGATGAAAGTCTTACCGGAGCCTGGCTCGAATGAGGTGACCATGAGCACTTGCGATTTGTCGCGGCCTTTGGTCATGAAGTCGAGGTTTGTGCGAATCATGCGGAACGCCTCGTTGATGTAGCTTCGCGAGCGCTCTTTGACCACAATTTCGAGGTTCTTATCGTCGGCTTTACGCGAGCCGGGGTTGATGATTGTGCTTAGGGAGAATCCTTTCTTCTTGCCTTTAATGCTCAACGGGATTTCGCCGAGGAATGGCACTGTGAGGCCTTCAATGTCGCTACGGCTGTTGACCTTGGTGTTGAAGCGGAAGAATAGGAAGAGGATAGCTATAGGAATCAGAATGCCGACAGCACCATCTTTTGAGAGCGCTTCAGTGAGGTTGGGGGCAACTATACCTATGGTGTGAGCCGGCTGGATGACGCGGGTGTTGTTGACCGAAATCATCTTGGTAAGCTCATTTTCTTCGCGTTTTTGGAGCAGGTAGAGGTATAGGCTTTCTTTCACTTTTTGCTGACGCTCTACGGGGAGCATCTCTGCCTCTTTCTCTGGTATTTCGTAGCCACGGCTCTTGTAGGATGCACCCAGCGACGACACTCTGCTTGCTTGAAGTCGGTAGTCGGCTATCTGGCTGTTTACGCCCGAAAGGATAGAGGAGCGGAGCAGGTCTAAGTTGTCGTTGTATTCTTTGAGCACGGGGTTGTTTTCGCCTGCGCCGTCGGCCACTTTGTTGCGTTTGGTGAGCAGGTCGTTGTAGTCTTTGATAAGGGCATCTACAGAGCTGTTGCCGGAGGGCACGCTGATGGCTCTGTTTTGGGAGAGGGCTGCTGCAATGCGGTCTTTATTGTTTTCGGCAACAGCCAAGTTGGTGCGGATTTCGTAGGCGGCATCATTTTTCTGGTCGCCGATGGGGGTGTAGATATCTTCAAAGGTGGAGCCTGTGCCTTTCTTTTTGCCGGCAATGCTTTGGTCAATGCCGCTGAGCTCTTGCTCCAGCTTCACAATACGGTCGTTGATAAATTCAGAGGTGGCGTTGGCCGATTTGCGTTTTTCGTAGGTCCAAAGCTCGGTGTAGGCATCAATCAAACCATCTATTACGTCGGTGGCCAATTGCTGGTTGGTGTCGTTGAGCTTTATTGTGATTACGGTGTTGCCGTCATTGTTAATTGTTTGGATGCCGCCGGCGAGGCCTGTGGCTACCGACACAAGAGTGTTTTTGTCGACAAACAGTTCAGCGGGGAAGTTGTCGAAGTTGGCTGTGGGGAGAATGGCAATCTGGCCAACCGGGGTTTCGGCCACGCAGTTGAGGGGGATTCTCAGAGCAGGGCTTTCTATTTCTCTACCTTGCAGGCGGAAGTCGTAGGCTATGACGTGGTTTTTGTCTTCTTTGCGAAGCACGAATGAAGCTGTGGAGTCGGCTGTTACATCGTAGAAATAGATGTCGACCGGTGATCTGCCGTAAAGGTTTTCTCTGTAGCTGAATTTGGGGGTGGAATAGCTGGTGGTAAGGTTGAGTTTTTCCACCACTTTCTCCATCAGGGCCGGTGAGCGGAGCACTGCGAGCTCGTTGTTGAGGTTCACATAGCCGGAGTTTTTAATCTCCACCAGTGAGCTAAGGCCTGAGCCGCCACCTGTGGAGCCGCTTTCATCGCCAAACACAAACATCACTTGAGCTTCGCTACCATACACACGAGGCTGTTGTTTGAATTTGTAGTATGAATAGCCCACAAAAAGCAGGAAGCACAGTATAATCCAAATCTTTTTATGCCAGAGGTAAAGCAGAAACGCCTTAACGTCGAAATCGCTAAAGCTGCCTTTTGATTCGGTTTTTTCTTCTGAAGGGTTTACAGATAGTTCGTCTGATGCCATTTTGTTAATAGGTGAGGAGGGGTGTTATTAATTTGTTAATGCAACAATAAGCGAAGCCATAGAGCCGATGAATGAGAGTAGTCCCATCCAGGTGGATATTTGGCGCCAAGAGTTGGTGTTGAGGTCGCGTTGAGCGGCTTTAACGTCGTTGGGCAGCACGTAGATTACGTCGTTTTGCTGGAGGTAATACACGGGGCTGTCGAAGAGAGTTTTGCTTTTCAGGTCTACTTTGTGAAGTTCGCGTTTGCCGTTTTTCTCTCTCACCACAATGATTTCTCTTTCACCGGTGATGTTGAGGTCGCCGGCGTCGGCAATGGCTTGTAGTATTGTGTATTTGTCGTCTTTAAAGTTGAAGTTGCCCGGGTGCGACACATCGCCCAGAATTGATATTTTAGAGTTCAGAAAGCTTACCGACACAGAGAAGTCGGTGAGTAAGCCCTCTTTGGTGATGCGGTTTTTGATAAGTGACTCTACTTCTCGGCGAGTGAGGCCGGCCACATGGATCTGGCCAAGCATTGGGAACACAATGTCACCGTCTTGGTCCACTCGGTAGCCAATGTCGCGGCGGTTGTAGCTTGTGCTGCCGCTGTTGCCTGATGAGGATGTAGATGTACTGGTCACGGTACCGGGCTGCAGGTTGAAGATGGTGCCTAATTCCGGGTTCTTGGTTGTGACCACGATGCTGAGCAGGTCGTCTGATTCGATCAGCAATCCGGGGTTAGCCTGAGCATATTCCACTGTGTTGGCAGGCATATCTTGGATATATTGCACATCTTTGGTGCCTGTGCATGCAGTAAGCATTATAGCGAGCGATGCGGAGTAGATAATCTTTTTTGAAACTTTCATTTTCTGTTAATGCATTTTGCGGCGAGCGACTAAGGTAACTCTCTGTCGATGAGGTGTTTGATTCGCTTTAGGGGGTGTTGCTGTCACTCCATAGCAGTGGCCCTCACTGTCGCCTATTGATAATTGAGAGCAAAATTACTAAAAATTATCGGGAAAATTACTAACTTCGCATTAAAATATATGATTTTAAACGAAGAATTTATGGAAACAATAGCATTCGCCTCCGACCATGCCGGATATGGATTGAAACAACAGTTGCAAGAGTATGTGAAAGGTAAAGGTTACGGGGTGCGCGATTTTGGTACAAACTCCGAAGAATCATGCGATTATCCCGACTATGCTCACCCTGCGGCAGCTGCTGTGGAGAGTGGAGAGTGCGCCTTTGGAATAGCCATGTGTGGCACCGGCAACGGCATCTCGATGACTCTGAATAAGCATCAGGGCATTCGCGCAGCTCTTTGCTGGAAACCGGAGCTCGCCGCCCTTGCCAAGGAGCACAATAATGCAAATATTTTGGTGCTTCCCGCTCGATTTGTGAGTTATGAGGAGGCTGTGGCTATAGTCGATGCTTACCTTGAAGCTAAGTTTGAGGGCGGTCGCCATCAGCGCAGAATTGAAAAAATAGCTCTTTAGGAGTGAGCCATAGTATGTCGTTGACTTTAACCATTGAGCTTCAGAAAGCCCGTTTTTTCGCCTACCATGGTGTGGGCGCTAATGAGCGCAAGATTGGCAATGAATTTGAAGTGAACCTTAGCCTCTCTTACTCTTTGAGTGAGGGAGATAAGGTGACAGATGATTTGGCCGACACTATCTCGTATGCAGATGTTTATGAGGTGGTGAAGTGCGAAATGGATTCACCTGCCAATCTTATAGAGCATGTGGCTTACCGCATTTTAGAGGCATTGCGAGGCCGTTGGCCCTCAATTGAGCGAGCGAAGGTGCAGATTTCAAAGGTTGCGCCTCCTATCCCTTCATCGCAATGTCTTGCAAATGTGGCGATTGAATATATTCGCTGAAAAATATTTGGCGGATGCTTTCTCAAACCGAAAAATTTTTGTAATTTTGCAATCGCAAACGGGGTAAAAGCCGTTTGAAATAGGACGGTCCGTTAGCTCAACTGAATAGAGCATCTGACTACGGATCAGAAGGTTGCAGGTTTGAATCCTGCACGGATCACCGAAAATGAAGTTTCGCAAAAGCAGCGAGACTTCTTTTTTTTATGCCTGATTTAAAAATCTTGGCTGACGCAGCTGTATCCCCTCTCGGAGACTTTGGTTGGATGGCGAGGTACACACCATTTTGTCGGGCCAATTGAGGGCGTATAGTGGCAACCATCCATTCTGATGAGGATTGGATGTACGTGATGTGTGGAATTGTGGTTGTTTTAGGGGATGGAGATTAGCCGAATTTGGAGATTTTGCGGAGCATCGGTTCGTTGATGATTTTGATGCGGCGGCCGTCGACTATGATTAGTTTTTCGTTTACGAAGCAGCTTAAGGTTCTGATTGCGTTGGAGGTGGTCATGTTTGAGAGGTTGGCCAGGTCTTCGCGGCTCATGTATATGCGGAGTGTAGCGTCGTCGTCTTCAAGGCCGTAGTTGTCGGCCAGAAGCAGCAGTGCTTCGGCGAGGCGTCCGCGTATATGTTTTTGTGTGAGGCTGACAATTTTTGTGTCGGAGCCGCCAAGGTATCTTGAGAGCTCGTGGATGAAAAACATTGCCAGGTCGTTGTTGTTTTTCAGAATCTGTTCCACCACACTCATGGGTAGGGCGCCGATGATTGAGGCCTCAAAAGCGGCTGCGCTCGACACGTAGCGCTCTTTTGCGAAATACGCGCGATAGCCGAAGTATTGCACGGGGCGGTAAAGGCGCAATATTTGCACTCTGTCGCCTATGCCGTTTTTGTACATTTTTACTTTGCCTTTGAGCAGACACCAGAGGTATTCGGGCTCTTCTTGCTCGGCATAGACTATCTGGTTTTTCTTGTAGGAGTGGATGGAGAAGTTGTCGGTGATGATGCGCTTCTCTTCTTGAGAAAGCACATTCCACAGATCGCTCATATCATGGCTAATCACATGTTCCAGTGTACTCTTTTTTAACATATCTACAGCACTGATTATTTATAAGAGCTATCTGTGTGGCGACAGCTTCGGGTTGATATTATGTTATACAGCACAAATTTACAACATTTTTTTTAAACACAAAAATTATTTTATAATTATTATTGCTGATAGCTGAATTTGCTGATTATTAGGCTATAATGAGCGGAATCATTAAGATAGACTTTACCCCTTCCGAGTGCTTTTTGCAGGCTCCTGATGCAACTTTTTTCTGTTGTCGGAGTTTGGCACCCTGAGGTAACTCAAAAATTTTGTAACTTTGTGATGTAAATCTTTTCATTTAAGATTCGCGCCGGTGGTCCGGAGTGCTGTAAATTTGCGGCTATCTAAATATTTTATCTTTGATTGCTCATCAATATGAGTAAGTCGGTGAGCTGTTAGGTGGCTGCACGTCGTAATTTTAAGACTATGCTCGACAATATTCTCCCCATATTAAATAGTAGCGGTGAGGTGCTGTTTCCGCAAGCGCCGGCCTCTCCGGCTATTATTGCCGGCCCGTGTAGTGTGGAGTCGGAAAGTCAAATCATCTCCACTGCCGAGGCGGTCAAGGATATGAAAAATGTGGTGCTGCTAAGGGCCGGAATCTGGAAGCCGCGCACCCATCCGGGCACTTTTGAGGGCCTGGGTGTGAAGGCGTTGCCGTGGCTCAGAAAGGCCGGCGACGTGTCGGGCTTGCCTACCGCTACCGAGGTGGTGACTCCGGAACATGTGCGCGCAGCCGTTTCGGAAGGTGTGGACCTGCTTTGGATTGGTGCACGCACTTCTGTCAACCCGGTGGTGATGCAGGAGCTGGCTGAGGCTATCGCCGCTATTAATCCTAATATCGGGGTGCTTGTGAAGAATCCGGTGAACCCTGATTTGGAGCTTTGGATTGGTGCTTTGCAGAGGCTTTACGATGTGGGTGTGCGCCGAATTGGTGGCATACACCGCGGTTTCAGTGCCTTTAATTCAGCTCCTTATCGCAACTTGCCTATGTGGCATATACCGCTTGAGTTGCATCGCCGATTCCCCGATTTGCCTATCATTCACGACCCCAGCCACACCGGTGGCGCTCCCGACCTTGTGGTTAAACTCGCTATGCAGGCGGCCGACCTTGGGTTTGACGGCCTGATGATTGAGACTCATATTGACCCTTCGGTGGCGCTGAGTGACGGAGGTCAGCAACTCACGCCTTCTGATTTAGGCGCTCTTCTGTCGCGTTTGGAGACCAAGACTACTTCGACCAATTCCGCAATCTTAAATGCTCTCAGGGCGGAGATTGATAATTGCGACAACGAGCTTCTCGATGTGCTTAGTCGGCGCATGAACTATTGCAAGCAGATAGGTGAATTTAAGCGCGACAATAAGATAAGGGTGGTGCAGCCGGAGCGTTACAACCGCCTCTTGTCGGCTCTTGTGGAGAAGGCCGAGACGCTCAAGCTCGATGAGCAATTTATGCGCAACATTCTTGAACTAATCCATGAGGAGAGTGTGCGCCTCCAGCTTAGAATCATTGACGATTAGCAGGCTTGGATGTGTCGGCTGCAATATAGCCGACCGGAGGTGCTAAAGTGCATTTTCGGTGTGCGAAAAGAAACAACGAGGCCGTGTCCGTTTGCGGGACGCGGCCTCGTTAGTGTATTAGGGGTTGACATACTCGGACTATGGGGCCGAGGTCAACGTTGTCGGGCGGGTTAGATTGCGGATCTGATGATACCGCGGTTGGAGTTCTGGACGAAGCTCACTATCTCATCGCGTATGATGGATTGTGGCACCGTCTCGAGGATTTTGTTTATTGCATTGGTCACGTTCAGGTCGCTGAGATAGAGTATGCGATACACCTCTTGGATTATTGCAATGTCTTCTTGCGACACTCCGCGGCGGTGCAAGCCAACGGCGTTAAGGCCTACATATGATATTGGCTCTCTTGCGGCTTTCACGTAGGGGGGGATGTCTTTGTTCACCAGGGCACCGCCTTGCAGCATGATGCCTTTGCCCAGATGGCAGAATTGGTGAATAAGGCTGCCACCGCCTATCACTGCGCAGTCGTCGATGATCACTTCACCGGCGAGCTGAGTGGCGTTGGAGATGATTATGTTGTTGCCGAGCTTGCAGTCGTGGGCTATGTGTGTGTAGGCCATGATGAGGCAATTTTCGCCCACCACGGTTTTCTGCTTTGAGGCTGTGCCGCGGTTCACGGTGACACACTCTCTAAGGGTGGTGCCGTCGCCTATGTGGGCGGTGGTATATTCGCCACGGAATTTGAGGTCTTGGGGCACACCGGCAATCACAGCTCCGGGGAATATTTTCACTCCGCTACCGATTCTGGCGCCTGGAAATATGGTGACATTGTTGCCAATTTCGGTGTTGTCGCCTATCTCTACATCGTCGCAGATAGTGGTGAAATTGCCTATTTTGATGTTGTTGCCCAATTTGGCATTGGGGTCAACACAATATGTTGCGGGATTATTCATAAATCCGATTTTGAGTTTGAATTAGTGTGGAAAACAAATATTGCTGCCGGCCGCAGAGCCGGGGCAGAGTGGCGGGCTGTGGCTATGCTATTTGTTTTTGATGATTTGAGCCATGAATTCGGCTTCGGTGACAATCTTTTCGCCTACAAAAGCGTAGCCTTTCACCACTGCGCAGCCGCGACGAATCTCGGTCATCAGTGATACATGGAGCAGCAGAGTGTTGCCGGGCACCACTTTTTGGCGGAACTTCACGTTGTCAATCTTCATGAAGTAGGTAGAGTAGCGTTCGGGCTCTTCGACGGTGTTGAGCACCAGGACGCCGGCTGCTTGGGCCATGGCTTCAACAATGAGCACACCGGGCATTACGGGCTCTTGGGGGAAGTGGCCTTGGAAGAAGGGCTCGTTGACAGTGACATTCTTGACTGCTACTGCGTGCTTGAGGTCCATCTCGATAATTTTGTCGATCATCAAGAAGGGGTATCTGTGGGGCAGAAGACCGCGGATGCCGTTGATGTCGATGAGCGGCTCGCTGTTGGGGTTGTAGAGGGGTGATTGCAATTCGGTGTGTTTCACTTCTTTGCGGAGCATACGTGTGAACTTGTTGTTGACAGTGTGTCCGGGGCGTACAGCCACTACGCGACCTTTCACGGGGCGGCCGATGAGGGCCAAGTCGCCGATGATGTCTACGAGTTTGTGGCGTGCGGGCTCGTTGTCCCATTTCAGCGGAGAGTCGTTAATGTAGCCGAGCTTCTCGAGGTGGCGGTGGGGCTGGCCGAGCAGGTCGCAGAGGTGGTTGATTTCCTCTTCGCCGGCGGGCTGGTCGTAGATTACTATGGCGTTGTCTAAGTCGCCACCCTTAATCAGGCCGTTAGAGAGGAGCGGCTGAAGCTCTCTTACGAAGACGAATGTGCGGGCACTTGCCACTTCCTGCTCAAACTCGCTGAGCTCGTCGAGCACTGCAAATTGGTTGGGAATCACCTGTGAGTTGTATTCCACCATTACTTCTACGCTGAAGTTGTCGTCGGGGTAGATTGTGATAGTGGAGCCGGTCTCTTCGTCTTTGAAGGAGGTCTTTTGTTTTATGATGTAGAAGTCTTTCTCGGCGTGTTGCTCTTGCAGACCTGCTTTTTTGATTTCGTTGACATAGATAATTGCGCTGCCGTCCAGGATAGGCATTTCGGGAGCGTTGACCTCAATGAGGCAGTTGTCTACTCCTGCTGCGTAAAGTGCTGCCAAAGAGTGTTCTACTGTGGAGATGCGCACATCTTTTTTGCCGAGCACAGTGCCTCTTTGAGTGTCTACTACATTTTCGGCCACTGCATCTACTATGGGCTGACCTTCGAGGTCAATACGTTGGAATTTGTAGCCGTGGTTTTCGGGAGCCGGTTTGAAAGTGGCTGTGATTTCCAAGCCTGAATGTAGGCCTTTACCTTTCACGGTAAAAGAGGAGTTGAGAGTTTGCTGCTTCATATTTGGTGTGATTTTATATTATACTTTATTATATGTGTTGTCTGTGTTGTAAGGGGGAGGGTGGAGGAGATTTTCGCCGCTGCATGGTGAGCGGCGGAAGTGCTATTTCTTTGAGTAGAAGTCGTGGAATAGCTGCTGTAGGCGGTTCACATACACCAGGTTTTTTGCAAATTGGCGAGCGTCGATGGCCGGATAGCCCATGAGACGTCCGTTGTCGCCTACATTGTTGGGGATGCCGCTCTGTGCGCCTATTTGGTTGTGGCTGCCTATTTTTATGTGGCCTGCCACACCCACTTGGCCGCCAATCATGTTGCAGTCGCCCACATGCGAGGAGCCTGCAAAGCCTGATTGGGCTGCGAATACATTGTTTCGGCCTATTGTGACATTGTGGGCCACTTGGATGAGGTTGTCGAGCTTAGTGCCTTTACCTATGCGGGTGCTGCCCATTGTGGCGCGGTCTATAGTGGTGTTGGCACCCACTTCAGTGTCGTCTTCCAGCACCACGTTGCCCATTTGGGGTATCTTGTCGTAGCCGGTTGCGGTAGGCGCGAATCCGAATCCGTCGCCACCTATCACGGCGCCTGCCTGGATGATGCATCGGTTGCCGATTTTGCAGTCGAAATATATCTTTGCTCCGGGATAGATGATGCAATCTTCGCCAATCTCTACATTGTCGCCTATATACACTTGCGGGTAGATGAGGGTGCCTTTGCCCACTTTTGCCCCTTTGCCAATGTAGGCGAATGCGCCCACGTAGACATCGTCGGCCACCTGAGCATCGTCGGCTATGTGGCAAGGCTCCTCAATGCCGGAGGGCTTTTGTTGCTGCTGCTTTACCAAGGTCATAAGGTGAGCCAGGGTGGCATAAGCATCGTCGACCCTTATAAGGGTGGCTTTAATCGGCTCTTGTGGCTGAAAGTCTTTGTTGACGAGCACTGCAGCCGCTTGAGTGGAGTAAATATAGTGGGTGTATTTTGTATTTGCGAGAAATGTGAGGTCGGATGGACCGGCTTCTTCTATTTTTGCGAAGGAAGATACATACACTTCAGCATCGCCATCTATTTGACCACCTGTGAGTGCTGCAAGTTCTTTTACTGATATTTTCATATATAATATATAATGAGAGGCCCGACTAATTAAGGTGTAGGCAGGCCGCTTGCTTACCAAAAATCATGCAAATATACAAAAAAATAGTAAGACCCGTGGCCCAACTGTCTAAAAAAGAGAATCGAAGGTCCAAAAATTGCGCATTTCTCAAAAATTGCGCAATTTTTAGGCCTCGGTGACCTCTTGTTTTAAAGAAATTTAGTAACTTTGTAGCCTAATTGTTGCGGACACAGATTTTAATTCCGGATTGTGACTGCAATTATTTATGAATCAGCAATTTAAAACAACAGTAATGAAGCTCTTACAAGAAAAGCTGGCAAAATATGATGCACCTCAGAAGGCTAAAGCAGCCGGTGTGTATCCTTATTTCCGACCAATTTCAAGCGAACAGAACACTGAAGTGACCATGAATGGCAAGAAGGTGCTAATGTTCGGCTCCAACAGTTATATGGGACTCACTAATCACCCTAAAGTAATCGAAGCAGCTGTAGAAGCTACTAAGAAATACGGTACCGGTATGGCTGGTAGTCCTTTCCTCAACGGAACTCTTGAGATTCATAAACAATTGGAGGCCAAATTGGCTGATTACGTTGGCAAAGAAGACGCCATG
This sequence comes from uncultured Sangeribacter sp., assembly GCA_964448425.1. GTDB lineage: Bacteria > Bacteroidota > Bacteroidia > Bacteroidales > Muribaculaceae > Lepagella. The sequence continues at coordinate 1,905 of CAYVAK010000034.1, read as the reverse complement.
ATTTATTCCACCGGCTTCGGTGTGAACCTTGGTGTGGTGTCAACCCTCACAGGTAGAGAAGATTACGTGATTCTTGATGAGCAAGACCACGCTTCTATCATTGAAGGTCGCCGACTCTCATTCTCCAACTATCTGAAGTATAAACACAACGATATGGCTTCGCTGGAGGAGCAACTCAAGAAGTGTGCCCCCGACAAGGTGAAGCTTATTGTGACCGACGGTGTGTTCTCAATGGAGGGCGATGTTGCCAACCTCCCCGCCATTGTGGAACTCTCAAAGAAATATAACGCTACTGTGATGGTAGATGAGGCTCACGGCATCGGCGTGTTTGGTAAAGGCGGCCGCGGCACTTGCGACCACTTCGGTGTCACCAAGGATGTCGACCTTATTATGGGCACATTCAGCAAATCGTTTGCTTCGCTGGGCGGCTTTATCGCCACCGACAAGGAGATCACCAACTATCTCCGTCACCACTCACGCTCTTACATCTTCACAGCCAGCATTACCCCGGCATCTACAGCTGCCGCCAATGCCGCTCTCGACATTATGATTGCCGAGCCCGAGCGTCAGCAACACCTCTGGGACCTTACCCACTTCGCTCTCGAAAGCTTCCGCTCAATGGGCTGCGAAATCGGTAACACTTCCACACCTATCATCCCCCTTTTCATCCGCGATGACTATAAGACATTCCACATCACTCGCGACCTGCTCGATGAAGGTGTGTTTGTAAACCCCGTGGTTACACCCGCTGTAGCTCCCCACGACACTTTGATTCGCTACTCGCTGATGGCTACTCACACTCGCGAGCAAGTGGAACGCTCCATCGAAGCTATCGAAAAAGTGTTCCGTCGCTACGGCCTTATTGGTAATAAATAGCAGAAAATCAACAGAATATAAAAGAAGGCAAGTTTCCTCATAATTTGTCTTCTTTTTTTGTGACCATTTTTATGGTCAAATTTTGTAGTCAGATGTGTGATAATTAAAATATTTAGATTAAATTCGCACTATCTTTTATACGTAGAAACACAAACGAACCTCAAAATACCAAATTCGCTATGGTCTATAGATTTAGAATAGTTTCTGATGAAGTTGACAACTTCAGTCGTGACATAGAAATTGATTCCGACTCTACATTTTTTGAACTGCGCAACGCCATTCTCGATAGCGTGGGCTATTCAAAAGATGAGATGGACTCTTTCTTCCTCTGTGATGATGGATGGGAGAAGAGAGAAGAAATCACCCTTGAAGACATGGGTAGCTCAAGCGACCAAGATATATGGATAATGGCCGATACTCCGATTTCCGATTTAGTGGAGGAGGAGGGACAGCGTCTCATATTCGTGTTCGACTATCTCACCGAACGTTCTTTCTTCATGGAGCTCAAGAAAATTATACCCGGTAAAACTCTTCTCGACCCGCTCTGCATACGCAAAGAGGGCAACCCGCCGGCTCAAAGTGTGGACCTGGCAGAGTTTGAGGAGAAAATCGATAAGACAGCAGCCTTGAATCAGGCTCGTGCCGCAGAAGACTACGGCGACGACTATTTTGGCTCCGACGGCTATAATGATGATGACCTCGAGGGCCTGAGCGCTGTCGACGATCCGTTTTAAATTCGCATTTTATTAGAATTTTTCAATTCGTGTTAATTTTTAGGGACTGTGTCATATTGGTTATGGCACAGTTTTTTTATTTTTTCGGGGTGCATGATGTGAGGTGAGCCGAGAGATTAGTCTTTTGCAGGTAGTACGGGAAGAGGTTAGCTACAGAAGGTGGAGAAGCGTCTTTAGGGTAGGGGGAATAGAGATTTCTGCCGAGAGGTAGAAATTGTGAATCAGCGAGTTACTACGAATTTCTACCTTCTATGTTGCCAAACAAGCAAATTGGTGTTTTTAACAAATCTTTAAC
>CAYVAK010000033.1:1182-17449 GCA_964448425.1 uncultured Sangeribacter sp. | reverse complement strand
CCCAAGCGATTTCAGCGGGGTTCTTGCAAGCTGTTACGCGGATCTCTTTGCCATTGACGATGAGAAGGTTCTTCTCAGCATCGAAGTCAACTGTACCGTCGAAACGACCGTGCATTGTGTCGTACTTGAGCATATAAGCCATGTAGTCTACGGGGAGGAGGTCGTTGATTGCTACAACCTCGATGTCATCACGCTTTGTGGATGCACGGAACACGAAACGGCCGATGCGTCCAAAGCCATTAATACCTACTTTTGTCATTGTTTTTTACCTTTTATATGGTTCTGTTTTTAAATCTTCACACAGATTACCGTCTTCAAAAAAAGCTTTTTGCGTGGGCTATGCTATTGCATAAGAGCGAATTTATTGTTAAATTTGCACGTGCTTATACGCAGAAGCCGGCTGAAGACATTTATCTCTTTATCTGACTGCAAAATTAATAATTTTTTCCGACAACTGAAAAGGATTGCCGAAAAATTTCTTTAATTTTTCCGCGCGCTCGCTTTCTCCGCTCCGACGTTTGCCTTAAGGCGAGCTAACCGACTGTGAAAGAGCTTGCAAGAGCTGTATCGCTCTCCATTACCCCGAGGCGCTATGGCCACGGCCCGCCGGTGGCACCATCCGGCGATTAGCAACTTTAAGATATTAACATTCTAAATAGAAAAAGAAATGGGTAAATTTATTCAAGATTTCAAAGACTTCGCCATGAAGGGCAATGTAATCGACATGGCTGTCGGTGTTATTGTAGGCGGTGCCTTTGGCAGCATCGTCAACTCTTTAGTTGAAGATATCATTATGCCTTGTGTAGGTGTCCTCACAGGTGGTGTAGATTTCAAGGACCTTGTTGTGGTTCTTAAAGATGGTGTGAAGGCCGACCCGGCTGCCGGTATCGAAGCCGTAGACCCTGTAACCCTTAACTACGGCCTCTTTATCAACTATATAATCAACTTCTTGATTATAGCTCTCTCTATCTTCTTTGTGATTCGCCTGATATCCAAATTCAAGAAGAAAGCCGAGGAGGCTCCCGCAGCTCCCGCCGAGCCTACCAAAGAGGAGCAGCTCCTCACTGAGATTCGCGACCTTCTCAAGGAGAAGAAGTAGTAGAATCTCACCCCACCCAACTATAAACGCAAATATCGGCCCTGTGCCGGCACTCCTGTCGCCCCTCTAAGGAGGGCGGAGGCTCGGCGCAGCGCCCTCCGATAAACCCTTAATCATTTGCAAGCCTCACGGCAATAAGGGGGGCTTGCAATTATTTTTTAAGTAGCAATGACCTTTAGCCAAGAAGCAAACAAAGTATTTGAGAAGGCCGTGGCCGACTATCATGTCACCGATGCCATCGATGCCCCGTATGAAAACCCCTATGAGCCCGGAAGCCTTAACCACACTCTCTATGAGAAGTGCCGGGTGGATGCCGCTCAGTGGCACATGGAGGATGTGGTGCGCGACCCCGAGGTGAGCCTCCAAGATGCCATAGCCCTGAAGCGCCGCATAGACCGCAGCAACCAGGTGCGCACCGACATGGTGGAGGAGATTGACACCTATTTTCTGAACCGCTATGCAGATGTTGTGGCGGCTCCCGATGCCACTATCAACACCGAGAGCCCCGCTTGGGCCATAGACCGCCTCTCCATTCTGGCGCTCAAGATTTGGCACATGCAGGAGCAGGCCGGCCGCACCGATGCCTCGCAGGAACACCGCAGCAAAGCCGAAGCCAAATTGGCTGTGCTTCTTGAGCAGAAGAGCGACCTCTCCACAGCCATAGATCAGCTCCTGGCCGACATCGAAGCCGGCCGCAAGTATATGAAGGTGTATAGGCAGATGAAGCTCTACAACGACCCTGCCACTAACCCCGCCCTTTATCGTAAGCACTAATGAGCGGCTCGGTGGCAAATAAGGCAATTCGCAATCTGCTGGTGACCCGCTTCTCGGCCCTCGGCGATGTGGCCATGACGGTGCCGGTGCTCTACAGTGTGTGTGAGAGCAATCCGCAGATCCGCTTTGTGATGCTCACAAAGGCGGGCGCGGCCACAGCCATATTTCTCAACCCTCCGAGCAATCTGGAGGTGGTGGGTGTCGACCTTAAGAAATATGACGGTCCGAGCGGCCTCTACAGGCTCTACCGCGAGCTGCGTAAGCGCTACGACATAGATGCTTACGCCGACCTTCACGATGTGTTGCGCACCAAAGTGCTCCGGCTGCTCTTCAGGCTGGGCGGTGCCACAGTGTGCAAGATACATAAGGGGCGCCGCGGCCGCCGCGCCTTGACTCGCCGTCGCAACAAGATAATGCTGCCCCTGCCCACCTCCAGGGCGCGCTATCGCGAAGTGTTCTGGCGCATAGGTCTCAACCGCGAAGACACCTTCGACAGCCTCTTCACAGCCTCTTCACCGGCCTCTCCGCAGCTCTATGCCGCAGCCACACCGCCTCGTGCCGAGGGTGAGACTTGGGTGGCTATTGCCCCCTTCGCCCGCCATGCCGGCAAAATCTACCCCCTGCACCTCATGCGGCAGGTGGTGGAGGAGATTGCGGCCCGACGGGGCTGGAAAATTTTCTTGCTCGGCGCCGGCGATAAGGAGCGCGAGATACTCCAAGAGTGGCACCGCATTTCGCCTGCCAACATTGTCAATATGGCTGCCCTGAATCTGGGTATTGAAGTCGAATTGCACCTGCTCAGCCACTGCAATGTGCTGATTTCCATGGACTCGGCAAATATGCACCTGGCCTCTCTGGTGGGCACAAGGGTGGTTAGCGTATGGGGTGCCACACATCCCTATTGCGGCTTCATGGGCTGGAGACAGAAGAAGGGCGACGCTGTGCAGCTCGACATGACTTGCCGCCCCTGCTCCATATTCGGCAATAAGCCGTGTGTGAGAGGCGATATGCATTGCATGTATGGCATTCAGCCGGCCTATATAATCAGCAAACTCGACCATGCCTTGAGCCGCAGGTGAGCCTCCGATTCAGCCTCCGGCCCTATTGGCCGTCGGCTTCTTGAGGCGCTGTGAAGGGCAGCCCCGGCTCCGGAAAAGAATTTTGCCGCTCTCTGTTATAATTTTTAGGGGAATAGATGCGTTGTTAAGTATATGTATGTACTGAATTTACGTAGCTTTCTGCGCTATATATTAATAGCGGCTGTTTTGCTCACAGTGGTCACTGCCTGCAAAACGCCCAAACTCACCACCGCCAACGAGCAATTGAGCCGTGGTGAATACTTCGATGCCTCCAACACCTACCGCAAGGTCTACAACAAATTAACTCGCAAGGAAGACCGCACCCTGCGAGGCGAGGTGGCTTTCAAGATGGGCACCTGCTATCGGTATCTAAACAATTTTGCCAAGGCCTCGGCCGCCTATCAGAATGCCATACGCTATGAGTATCCCGACTCCATGGCCTATTTCTATTTGGGCAGAGCGCTTCAGGCAGAGGGCAAATATGCCGCGGCAATCAACGCCTACAACAGTTTCTTGGAGGTGTGCCCCAAGAGCGAGCAGGCGCGAATAGGCATCAACGGATGCCAAAAGGCTCAGGCTGTGAAGGATGGGCGCAACACCCGCTATCAAGTGAAGGAGGCCAAGCTCTTCAATTCGCGCAGGGCCGACTTTGCTCCCATGTATCTTGACAAGAGTCTCGACCAGCTCTATTTCACCTCCTCCACCGAGAAGGCCACCGGCACCACCAAGTCGGAAATCACCGGCACCAAAGCCTCCGACATCTTCTTCTCCAAGAAGAACGAGAGGGGCGAGTGGCAGTCGCCGCAGGCTGTGGAAGGGGAGTTGAACACCGAATTCGACGAGGGAGTGGTGTGCTTCTCGCCCGATGGCCAGACCATGTATCTGACACGCGCCCGCCGCGACCCGGCAGCCTCCACCTCAGTGGAAATCTACACATCCAAGCGCTCGGATGCCTCCTGGAGCGCAGCCCAGAAATTTGAGATAATCAACGATACTGTGACCGCTGTGGGCCACCCTTCAGTGTCGCCCGACGGCAAGTATCTCTACTTCACCTCCGATATGCCGGGCGGCTACGGCGGTAAGGATATATGGCGCATCAACCTGCTCGACAAACAGGGCTCACTTGAAAACCTCGGCCCGCAAATCAACACCGAAGGCGACGAGATGTTCCCCTACTGTCGCGCCGACTCGCTGCTTTATTTCGCCTCAAACGGCCACCCCGGATTTGGCGGCCTCGACATATTCAAGGCGCGCCTCAACTCCACCGGCGACCGCTGGAGCGTGGAGAATATGGGCCTGCCGGTCAATTCGCGCGCCGACGACTTCGGCATCACCTTCGGCGAAGGTGAGTCGGGCTTCTTGAGCAGCAACCGCGGCGACGCGCGTGGCTACGACCATATCTACTCCTTCACTCTGCCCGAGCTCAACATCTCCATAAGCGGCTGGGTGGTGGATAAAGACGACGAGCCGGTGCCCGGGGCGGTGATTCGCATTGTGGGCGACGATGGTTCCAACCAGCGCGAAGTGGCCCGCGACGACGGCTCATTCCAGTTCCGACTCTCACGTGGTGTGAAATATGTGATGAAGGCCGGTGCCAAAGGCTATCTGAATCAGAAACAAGAGTTTACATCCGACAGCGCCGAGGAGGATGCCGAATATGGCATCGACTTTGTGCTCTCATCCATCAGCAAGCCCAATGTGGTGGAGAATATCTTCTACGACTTTGACCGCGCCACCTTGCGCCCGGAGTCGAAAACCGCACTCGACGAGCTCGCCCAGATGCTGCGCGACAATCCCAACATCACCATAGAAATGAGCTCGCACACCGACCGTGTGGGCACCGAAGAATACAACATAGACCTGAGCAACCGCCGTGCCAAAAGCGTGGTTGACTATCTGATAGCTGCCGGCATTGCCAAGGAGCGGCTCACCTATGCCGGCTATGGCAAGACCCGCCCCAAGACTGTGACCAAGCGCATCAATAAAGACTACCCCCAATTCCCCGAGGGCACCGTGCTCAACGAGGAGTTCCTGTCGACCCTCTCGGATGAAGACCGCGAGGCGGCCGACCAGATAAATCGTCGCACCGAGTTTCAGGTCACTGCTATCGATTTTGATATGTTCTGATGCGCCGAGGCTCGCTCTGTGGCCTCTCTCGCTTTAAAAGCACCTCCCTATGAAGCTACTCACCGAAATCCCTATCCCGCCGTCGGCAGCTCCGCTCGACCCCCATAAGCCTATCTTGCTGATAGGTTCCTGCTTCACCTCCAACATCGGCGACGCTATGCGCAATGCCTTCTGGGATGCAGCCGTCAACCCCTGCGGAGTGCAGTATAATCCGCTCTCCATGGCCTCGCTCATTTCTGCCGCCTTGGAGGGGGCACTGCCTGCCGGCTCGCTTTTTGACTATCAGGGGCTTTGGCGCAACTGGCTTATGCCCACCACCTTCTCGGCCCCCACTGCTGAGGCTGCCGCCGGCAAGGCCGCAGAGGCCCTGGCCGCTCTGAGGCAATATCTGGCCTCGGCGCAAGCCATATTTGTGACTTTCGGCACAGCAAATATCTATGAACATATCCCCGCTCGGGCCGGTGAGTGGGAGGGTGTGGTGGCAAATTGCCACAAAGTGCCGGCCTCGCAGTTTAAGTCGCGGTTGGCCTCAGTGAGCGAGATAGTGGACTGCTGGCAGCAGATAATGGCCCTCATACGCAAGATTAACGCTCAGGTGCGTTTCATATTTACAGTGAGCCCTATAAGGCATCTGCGCCCCTCTGCGCGGGTAAACACAATTTCAAAAGCCACACTTCATTTGGCGGTAGAGGAGCTCACACAGGGCTGCGAGGCTGCAGAATATTTCCCGGCCTGGGAGATTCTCACCGACGAGCTTCGCGACTATCGGTTTTATGCTTCCGACCTTACGCACCCCTCGGAGGTGGCTGTAGACTATATACGAGAGAAATTTCAGCAGTGCTACCTCACCACCGCTTCGCAGCAGGTGCTGGCTCAAGGGGCGGCGCTCACCCGGCGACATATGCACCGGCCGCTCACTGCCTCAGAGAGTGAGATAGCCTCTTTCAGAGAGGAGACGGAGCGCCTCACAGCTGCATTTCTGGCCATGCATCCCGGCATGCGCGCTCCCTTTTAAAATTCGGTGAATGAGAGCGGTAGCAGCGATGCTACTGACGGAAGCACATAGATTTCATCTCTGCCGTAGAGCAGCACTTCAATGTCGCCGTAGATGTGTTCGTATTCCAAAAGAGCTTGGCGGCACGCACCGCAAGGGCTCACCGGTGAGGCCTGAAACTCACCCGCGGGGGTGATGGCGGCGATGGCAATGCGGCGGAAAGGGGTCTTGGGATAGCGGGCGCCTGCCGAGAAGCAAGCCGAGCGCTCGGCGCATGTGCCCGAAGGATAGGCCGCATTCTCTTGATTTGCTCCGGTGACTATGATGCCACCCTCCAGCTCTATGGCTGCTCCAACAAGAAATTTACTATAGGGTGCGTAGCTGCCGTTGGTGGCTGCTTTGGCTTTGTCTATAAGGGTGCGTTGTGGCTCTGTTAATTCTTCATAGCTGCACGATTGCAGTTTCACTTTAAGCTCTACCTCTTTCATATCTTCAAAGAATTGTGTAAATTTGCAAAATTAGCGGGCGCCTCGAGCTGCCTTTCAGGCAGGTGAATGGCCGCGGCAGGGCCGTAGCTTGCGCCTCCGACCACAAATTTAGGCAAAAAAATGCACCTCACCAAACAGATTGCCATAATACTGATGTTTTTCAGTGCCTTAGCACTGAGGGCTCAGAAGAGTGGCGACCCCTATAAAGAGTATATAGATCGCTATGCATCGCTGGCTCAAGAGCAGGAGCAACTGCATGGCATACCGGCTTCAATCACCCTGGCCCAGGGCTTGCTGGAGAGTAGGGCGGGGCAGAGCACCCTTGCCACTGAAGCCAACAATCATTTCGGCATTAAGTGTCACACCAATTGGCAGGGCCCTTCGGTGACTCGCAGCGATGATGCACCCGATGAGTGTTTTCGAGCCTATGCCTCGGCCCGAGAGAGCTTTGAAGACCACTCCCGATTCCTGGCCACACGGCGCTATCAGCCGCTCTATGAGCTCTCGCCGGGCGACTATGCCGCTTGGGCCCACACCCTCAAATCGTGTGGCTATGCCACCGACCCCAACTACGCCTATCGCCTCATTGCCATTATTGAGCGCTATTCGCTCCATGATTATGACCGCGATGCATCCGGCTCCGAGGGCGAGCTCACCGACTTTATTGTGGGGCAGCTGAAGACCACCCATCCCCCGCGTCGCTACCGTGCCCTGCACTATGTAATTGCTTTCCCTACCGACACTTACGCCTCAATAGCCAAAGAGTTTGGCGTGGATGCCCGTCAGCTTGCCGCCTATAATGATGCCACCGACGTGCAGGCTCCCATCAAGCCCTGGGAGGAGGTCTACCTTCAGCCCAAGCTCGACACAGCCCCTAAAGGTGTGAAGAGTGTCACCATCGGTGTCGACGAGTCGGTCCACTCACTTTCGCAGCGCTACGGTGTCACAATGGCCCATATTAAGCAGTTGAACCCCAATCTGGTGGATAAGCCGGGCACCAAATTAAAACTTTAAGAAATGAAATTCAAGATATATGTCAAAGACGGTTTCGGGGAGCTGAAAAGCTTGTTGGCTCCTATCTTGGAGGGCTCGCTGCCGGCCGAGCGCGAACTTATCTACGACGGGCCGCGCAACAAGCTCTATAGGATTAAGACCCGCTTCGGAGCCATGATTCTTAAATGCTTCAAAGTGCCGGGGGCCGTCAATTCAGTGGTCTACACCACCCTCAGAAAGAGCAAGGCTTGCCGTTCATATATTAACTCTCAGCGACTTATAGATATGGGCTTCCGGGCTCCCGAGCCGGTGGCTTGGGGCGAGGCTGTGAGCGGCTGCAAATTGCGTCGCAGCTTTTATTTATGCCGCGAGGTGGAGGGCGACACCATACGCTTCTATGAGCGCCGCCCCGACTGCCGGGCTATGCTTGAGGCCCTTGCCGCCGAGATGCTCAAGATGCATCGGGCCGGGGTGTGGCACAAAGATTTTTCGCCCGGCAACGCCCTGGTGAGCCTGGATGCCGAGGGCCGCTATAGCTTTAATTATGTGGACCTTAATCGCATGGCCTTCGGAGTGAAGAGCCGAGGGAAGCTGATGCGTATGTTTGAGCGCATCAACGACGATGAGGAGCAGACTTTGCGTCTGGCTCGGGCTTATGCTCAGGTGGCCTCAGAGCCTTCCGAGAGCGTTGAGGCTCAGGCACGCAAGGCCTACCGGGAGTTTCACAAACGAGTGGAGCGCAAGAAGCGGCTTAAGCGGCTGTTGCGTGGCCGAAAAGCCGGGAAGTGATGGATGGCATCGGGGCTACATATGGTGCCGGCAGGGGCGGAGGTCTTTACATCCACATACCTATCTGCGCCTCCAAGTGTATATATTGCGATTTCTACAGTGTGGGGCCGCGCAATGCGCCCTGGCGGGAGTTGGTGTCGGCCATCATCAAGGAGTTGAGGCTCCGTAGGGCTGAGTTGCCGCGCCCGCTCACCACTCTCTATATCGGTGGGGGCACCCCCTCGCTGTTGCCCCTCGGGCAGCTCGCCCGTTTGCTGTCGGAAGTGAAGGCCTTGGCCTCCGACAGCTATGAGGTGGAGGAGTTTACTATTGAGGCTAACCCCGACGACATTTCCGCAGAATATATCGACCGATTAATAGCTCTGGGTGTCAATAGATTGAGCCTCGGTGTGCAGAGTTTCAACGACGAGGAGCTGCGCCTGATACGTCGCCGCCACACAGCTGCTCAGGCCCTTGAGGCGGTGGTAGAGGCGAAGCGAGTGGGCAATGTGGGGTTAGATTTGATTTTCGGATTGCCGGGCCAGACTCTTGACTCGTGGCAGGCCACCCTCGCTAAAGCTTTGGAGCTGAGACCTCACCACATTTCGCTCTATTCGCTCATGTATGAGAAGGGCACAGCTATCTACGCCATGAGGCAACAAGGCCGCATAGCCGAGGTGGCCGACGATTTGGCTGAGAAGATGTATTTGCTTGTGGTGGAGAGACTTAAGGCAGCCGGCTATCGGCATTATGAGATTTCAAATTTTGCGCTTCCGGGCCGCGAGTCGCGCCACAACAGTTCCTATTGGTGCGGTTTGCCCTATTTGGGCCTTGGTCCGGCCGCACATTCTTACGACGGCAAGGCGCTGCGCACAGCCAATAATGCCGACCTTGGCGCATATATAAAAGCCCTGTGCGGCAGTGGGCAGCCCTCTCCTGACTCTTGGCAGCAGAAGGAGGTGCTCACAGAGATGCAGCGCATTGAGGAGCACATAATGACTCGCCTGCGCACCGATGAGGGAATAAATCTTGCTGAGTTTGAGCGCCTTTGGGGCGCGGAGGCTCTCAGGAAATTGGAGCGGGGAGCTTCGCGCGGCCTTAGAGCCGGGCAGCTGGAGCTATCGTCGGCTCCCTGCGGTGAGCGCACACTCCGCATAGCAGAGGAGCATTGGCTCACTGCCGATGCTCTCATAGTAGACCTGCTCCCGTAGCGCGTGTGTCGGGAGGTTAATCTTGTATAGGGGGGAAGTGGATTGCCCGAAGAAGGTGGGGTCTTACAGGTCGGAGAGCAGCTTTTGCAGCTCGGCGTCGGTCTTTTGCAGCTTATCTTTGCAGAATTTCAGCAGCACCAAGGAGCGTGCTGTGTAGGCGGCAAGATTGTCTATGTCGCAGTTTTCACTTTGCATCTTGGCCACAATGCTGTTGAGCTCGGCAAGAGCTTGGTTGTAAGAGCCGGGGAGCGGTTGTTCGTTGATTGCTGACATTATTGGATATTGATTTTAGTCTACGGTTGATTCTATGGTGCCGGAGAGCAGGGTAGTGGTTAATTTAGCGCCTTTCGGGGCGTCGGAGGCGTTGCGTATGGCTTTGCCGTTGAGGCGGGTCACCGAGTAGCCGCGGCGCAATATGTTTTTAGGGTCTAAGACCTCAATCATTTGTTGCAGTTGGTTGAGCCGCATCTTATTGTTGGCCATGGCCACTTGGATGTTGCGTTGCAACATGGAGCTGTAGTTGCCAAGCCGTTGAAGGTCTACAGCCACGCGTCGGCGTCCGGCGCTTTGCACCGCCGAGCTGGCGGCGTCGAGCGAGGAGTTGGCGGCCAGGAGGCGGTTTTTAAGGGCCAGGGGCAGGGCGGCCTTCACCTCATTGAGGCGGCTGCGCTTCTCCTTGATGGCTGTGGTGGCCAGAAGGGGGATGCGCTCTTCCAGGAAGGCCAGTTGGCGGAGCTCGCCGGTGAGCACTCCTTGCACATAGTTGGCCACGGCTGTTGCAGCCTCTTGCGCCTTTGCAAGGGCGTCGGAGGCGAGGGCTATGAGCCACTCGGCAGCGGCGGTAGGGGTCTTCACACGGGTGTGGGCTATGAAGTCGAGCACAGTGTTGTCGCGTTCATGGCCTATGCCCACCACTATGGGGATGGGGAAGAGGGCCACTTGGCGGGCAAGCTGAAGGTCGTCGAAGCCGGCCAGATCGGTGGTGGCGCCACCACCGCGTATGATTACCACACATTCAAAGAGGTCGGGGTATTGGTCTATCTGCTCCAGGGCCGCCCTTATGGAGGCGGAGGTGGAGGCTCCTTGCATGGTGGCCTCAAAGAGCTTGGTGTAGAACACAAATCCGTAGGGGTTGTGCTCCAGCTGGTTCATGAAGTCGCCATATCCGGCAGCACCTTTGGCCGAAATCACGGCTATGCGTTGAGGTGGTAGGGGGAGGGCTTGATTCTTGTTGAGGTCTATGATTCCTTCGGAGCGCAAGGCAGCGAGAATCTGCAATTGCAGTTGCTGCTGATTCTTGCGGTATAGGGGGTCAATGTCGGTGACATTGAAAGTGAGTCCGAATTGTTGGTGAAATTGCAGGCTACCCTTTAGGCGCACCTCCACATCGTTGGCAAACAGCGACCTTACATCTGCGCCGTGGCGGGCGAAGATTGAGCTTATGGTGCCGCGCCAGATGGTGCTGCGCATCTTGGCCACAACGATGCCGTTGAGGTCTTTCTCCACAAATTCAAAGTAGGCGTGGCCGCCGCTGCTGCGCATATCGCTGATTTGCCCCACCACCCAGACGTCGCTGAGCTCCCGGCTGCCACTCACTATGGTTTTCAGGCGGTTGAGGAGTTGAAGTAGTGATATGCTCTCTGTTTCGTTCATGGCTTTTTTAGGTAAGAGATGAGAGGTGAGGGGTAAAAGGTGAGAGGTAAGGGGTGAGAGGGGGGAGGGGTGTGGTTATTTCGACTCTTGAACTTTTATGAGGGCGCCGGTGGTGGGGCTGAATTCGGCTTGCGAGGGCGCCTTTTTGTCGGTGAAGAGTTTGGGGTCGAGGGCGAATGTGATGCCTCCTTGGGCTATGCTCTCTTGCGCGCTCCACAGGGTGGTGCCATCCAGCTGAAGCGACAGTGAGCATTGCGCCGGAATGATGTAGGTCACACCATCTTTGGGGAGCTTCTTGGGCTCTCCTTTATCGTCGATGGGGAGCTCGGGAGTGGAGGTGAGGGTGAAGTTGAGGTAGACGGGTGCGCCGGTGAGGTCGTTGCTGTCTACAAATCCGCAGAAGTCGGAGAAGCGAAACAGGATGCTTTGGCCCTGGAGGTTGGGGTCGGGGATGAATCGGTAGGTATTCACCACCTCTTGGGTCTGCACGGTGCCCACAAATGCGTCGCGCATGGCGTTCTCTTGGCCGGTGAGCTGTGAGAGCATGAGCTCAAGCTGACGGCCGTCGGCGGGCATTGTCTCGGCGGTGCCCATGCTCAGGGCTACTCGGGCCTCGCGCACATCCATAATGGCGTGGGCGAGCAGCTCGGCGCGTTTGGCGGTAGAGCGGCAGGCCAGGAAGTCGCCATCCACATATTGGAGGTATTGGGAGTCGGTGAGCGATGAGGCGGTGAGCTCCGAGCCCTGCAGAGGCTCGTAGGTGTCGGGTTGCGGGGTGCAGTTCACGCCCAGAAGCATGCCTGAAGAGGCTACACACACTTCGGTGAGCGCGCCGGCTTTCAGTTGCATCACATATTCTTGCTCGTAGTTGGCCTCGCCCACGGGGTGGACTCTTACCTCTTCAATGCTCCACTCTTCGCTGTCGGCGGTCACCACCTTGTCGGTGCCGAGGTATTTTTTTGCGTAGGGGTAGAAGGGGCCGGCCTTGTTCACTTTGTGGAGGGCTTTGACTTCCACTTCAAAGGCTGTGGTGGGCAGATTGTAGGCTATGCCGTAGTCGTTGCCTTTTTCGGCTGTGAGCAAGCGAGTCTGTTGGCCCGAGGCAGCGCCTATGCCCCAGATGGTCAGTGCTGCTGTGAGCAATATTTTAAGTGAATGCTTGTGGTTCATAGTTTTGAGGGGTTGGTGAGGGTGAAGAGGTGAGGGTTAGTTTTTCTGCATGATGTCGCGGATTGCGATTGGCAGTTTGCCGATAATGTCGGAAGCCACCAGGCCGTATTCGCCCTTTTCGGCAGCGGCGAGGTCGCCGGCTTTGCCGTGGATGAACACACCCATTGAGGCTGAGAGTTCGGGCTTGTAGCCTTGAGCCAGCAGGCCTGAAATCACACCGGTGAGCACATCGCCGGCGCCGGCAGTGGCCATGCCGGGGTTGCCGGTGGAGTTGAAGTAGACGCGGCCGTCGGGGCGCACCACAGCGGTGTGGTGGCCTTTGAGCACTATTATCACTCCGTAGTATTGCGATTTCTCCATAGCTTTTTTGAGGCGTTCCTCATCGGAATTGTGTTCACCGAACAGGCGGTCGAATTCGCCCACATGGGGGGTGAGGATGCTCATGGAAGGAATCATGGAGAGCAGGGTGGGGCGTGCGGCTATTATGTTGAGGGCGTCGGCGTCGAGCACAAGGGGCATTCGGGCGTTGTTAAGGAGCCCTTCCAGGGCGTTGGCGGTTTCGGGATAAGTGCCTATGCCGGGGCCCACGGCTATGGCTTGGTGCTGGTGGTGGAGGCGCATATCGGTGATGATGCGTTCTCCCTTGTCGGGCTCAAATAGGGCTTCGGGCACCGCCGATTGCAGTATGGGCATGCCGCAGCGGGCCGAGTGGACGGTGACCAGGCCGGTGCCTACTCTCAGGGCGGCGCGAGCGCAGAGCACGGCGGCACCCATCATGCCCATAGAGCCTCCCATCACTATTGTGGAGCCGAAGTCGCGTTTGCCGGCAAAGAGTGAGCGCTCCTTGAGGGCGTGCTTCACGCCGCGCTCTTCTATGAGATAGAAGTTGGTGGCAGTCTTGCGCATGCTTTCGCGGTCGGTGTCTATGTCGATGCAGTCCCAGTTGCCCACAATCTGTTCATTCTCAGCAAAGAAGAAGGATATGCGGGGGCAGGTGAAAGCCAGGGTGACATCGGCGTGCACCATGTCGCGGCGGTTGGTCACAGTGTTCCATTCGCCGAAGAGGCCGGAGGGCACATCGATTGAAATCACGAAGGCGTTGCTCTCGTTGATGTAGCGCACCAGCATTTTGAAGCCTCCTTGCAGTGGCTCGCGCAGGCCGGAGCCGAAGAGGCCGTCGACCACCACGTCGCTTTCGCTCAGCGAGGGTGGGGTGAACTCTTTAATCACCTCGGTGAAGTCGACACCATCGATGGTTATGAGGCGTTTGCGCTCCTCTTCGCAGTCGTGCGAAAGGTTGTTCTGCACATTGAAGAGGAAAATCTCTACGCGCTTGTAGCCCTGCTCAATGAGCATACGGGCCACGGCCAGGGCGTCGCCGCCGTTGTTGCCGGGGCCGGCTATAACCACAATGCGCTGCGAGGGGCGAAATCGCGACATTATTTCGCAGGCTACACTGCCGGCAGCACGCTCCATAAGCTCCACGGAGTCAATGCCTTGCGCCTGACAGGTGGCGCTGTCTATATCTTTGATCTTATCGGATGAGAAAATTTTCATTTTTGCAGTTTGGGGAGAGATGATAAAATGTAGTTGTGTTGCATAGATGTTTTAAACTGCAAAAATAATAAAAAACATCAGTATTTGCAATATAGAATCTGCAATCCACACCATAAAAAAGCCACTTGGAGGCAAATGGCTGAATTTTATCGAAATTTCTTAAAATTAATGAATGAGCAAGTTGCCCGGGCGCAATAGTTAAAACGTTTCTTAAAAACCTGAGGACGGTTGCACAATCCGAAAAATATCAGTAACTTCGCATGCAAAAGCAACTTTGCAAAAACAGCTAATATGAACCCCGCAAACAACCAACAGCCACTCATAGTCGATGGACTGACATTCGTGCCCTATCTCACACAGGCTCAGATAGCTGAGCAGGTGAGCAGAGTGGCCTCAGAGATACGCCGAGATTTTGAAGGCCGCAAGCCACTCTTCCTGTGTGTGCTCAACGGCGCTTTCATCTTTGCTGCCGACCTTTTCCGTCAGGTGGGCATCAATGAGGCCGAGATTAGCTTTGTGCGCTACAGCTCCTACCAAGGCACCTCCAGCACCGGCTCTGTGAAGCAGCTTATCGGTTTGCCCGAGAATCTGGAAGGTCGCGACATCGTCATTATTGAAGATATCGTCGACACAGGCCTCACCGCTCAAAAGATGGTGAGCGACCTTAAAGCCAAGAACCCCGCTACCATTAAGTTTGCCACTCTCCTTCATAAGCCCCAAAGTTCTCTCACCGGCTTTGTGCCCGATTATGTGGCGTTCTCTATCGAGCCGAAATTCATTATCGGCTATGGACTCGACCTGGATGGCAAGGTGAGAAACCTCCCCGACATCTATGTCAACACCGAGGAGGAATAATCCCTCACACCCTCCCCCGGCTTTCTCGCTCCTCCCTATATTTTTTTGACACAATAATTGAACTGAAATGCTAAATTTAGTAATATTCGGAGCTCCCGGTAGTGGTAAAGGCACTCAGAGTGCCAAGCTGATAGACAAGTATAGCTTGTACCACATCTCCACCGGCGAAGTGCTTCGCGCGCAGATTGCTGCCGGCACAGAGCTGGGCAAAACCGCCGATGCCTTCATCTCCAAAGGTCAGTTGATTCCCGACGACCTTATGGTGAAAATCCTTGCCAATGTGCTCGACACACACGCCGCCGATAAGAAGGGCGTAGTGTTTGACGGCTTCCCCCGCACCATCCCGCAGGCTCATGCCCTCAAAGAGCTCCTCCGCGAGCGTGGCATGGACCTTACAGCCGTTATCGGCCTGGAAGTGCCCGAAGATGAGCTGGTGCAGCGCATGATTAAGCGCGGTCAAGACACCGGCCGTGCCGACGACACCCCCGAGACTATCCAAAACCGCCTCAAAGTCTACCACAGCCAGACCGAACCCCTCAAACAGCACTACATCGCTTCGGGCGACTATGTGGCTATCGACGGCAAAGGTGGTGTAGACCAGATATTCAACGACATAGTGGCAGGCATAGAGCCCCGCTTCAAATAGTGTGTCAAGGCCCGCCGCCCCTGCGCTCATCTAATCTCCTGAGTGCCGGGCCCGCCGCCGCCCACACACACATACATACACACAAGAGGCTGCGTCATAATTGCAATGGCGCAGCCTCTTGTGTGTGCGTGTGTATATGTATGTGTGTGGTCGGTATTACAGGTCGCCTCGGTCGCGGGCACCCCAAAGGAGCTTTTCGCGGAGTATGGAGGCGAAGGTCATGGAGCGCTGTTTCACCACAGCCACTGTAAAGCCGGCGCGGCGCAGCTCTATGCGGGTGCCGGAGGGGAGGCTGAAACTGTGTCCGTCCAGGCTCACCATATATTGGCCGCTACGCGAGGTGGGGATGAGCTGCAAAGTGGAGCTACTATCTACCACCAAGGGGCGCATATTGAGCATATGAGGCGCCTCGGGCGAGAGCACCCACGCCTTGAGTTGCGGCTGCATAATGGGGCCGCCCACCGAAAGATTGTAGGCGGTGGAGCCGGTGGGGGTGGCTATGATTAGTCCGTCGCCGAAATAGTCGGTGAGGAAGTAGCCGTTGATGGCAGCGCGCACATTAATCATGGAGGCGCTAAGGTCTTTATGCACAGAGACCTCGTTGAGCGCATAGTGCCACACATCGTCGGGCATATCGCTGCAAACCAGCTCTATGGCTTCGCGGTGTTCCACATCGTAGGCGCCGTCCATGAGTTGGCGGGCCAGCTCGGAGGCGTCGTCGAGGTCGGCCAGGCGCCAAGCCGAGAGGTAGCCCAGATGGCCTCCGTTAAGCCCTACTATGGGTATGGGCATGGAGTCTACCCAGTGGGTGGCGCGCAGGAAGGTGCCGTCGCCACCGATGCTCACCACCATA
>CAYVAK010000033.1:0-1082 GCA_964448425.1 uncultured Sangeribacter sp. | reverse complement strand
GGGGAGAGCTTTAGATGTTCAGGTAAAGGTTAAGGGCGGCAAGGCGTTCGGCCGCCAGGCCGGCATCGGATGCGGCAAGGCCATGGGCGTCGGTTTGCGCCACCACCTCGTAGCCGTAGCGTTGCAGCGAGCGAGCCACACTTTGCGGATTCTCGCAATTCACACACACCGACACCTTTACGGTGTTTCGGCCCTCAGAGGCCGGTGAGTGAAGGCGAGCCATGGTGAGCACCTCGGAGTCGGCATCCTCCACAGCTCGGCAAATAGCGGAAGCGCAATATTGGTTGGCCTCCATCTCAAGGTCGAGCCATGAGCAGCCCATAGAGCCCTCAATGGTCTGATTAATAGCGGAGAGCATGCCGGTGGCATCAAGGCTTCCGAGCACACTGTCGTCGTCGTCGTCCACCACCGTGATTTCTCTGCACAGCCCACCGCTCAGAAGCCGTATGGCTTGCGAAACGGGCGTAGAGGCCGGAAGCTTGCAGCAGCAGCTTTCAGAGCCGACGCCGCCGGAGGCAGCCGTGCTCAGGCTTTGCAAGTAGGCCTGCGAGTGAATTATGTCGCGAACAGTCATAAAAAATTTCCTTTCCGGATTACCGTAAATACAAATAAAATTGCTATTTTTGCACTCTGAAGTAGCATAATAGCTTTCTGCTTCAAAATTACAAAAAATGTGCCAAACCCTCTTAATATTTTCTTAATAATTTGCGCGGCGCTGCTTGCAGG
Organism: uncultured Sangeribacter sp.; assembly: GCA_964448425.1. Lineage (GTDB taxonomy): Bacteria > Bacteroidota > Bacteroidia > Bacteroidales > Muribaculaceae > Lepagella. The sequence continues at coordinate 356 of CAYVAK010000033.1, read as the reverse complement.
CGGCCTGCCCGGGGGGAGAGCGGCACATAGCTTTGACGCTTCATGAGCCATGAAGCTGCCCCAATAATAAAAATAAACCCCTTTGAAATGGAAACACGTCTTAGTATCAACATCAATAAAGTTGCCACCCTGCGCAACGCGCGAGGTGAAGACCGTCCTGATGTGGAACAATTCGCTATAGACTGTGAGCAGCTTGGCTCACAAGGCATCACAGTGCACCCCCGCCCTGATGAGCGCCACATCCGATATGACGATGTGCGCCGTCTGCGCAAGCTGGTGCGCACCGAGCTCAATGTGGAAGGCTACCCTTCGCCCTCCTTCCTTGACTTGGTGGAGGAGGTGGTGCCCGACCAGGT
>CAYVAK010000032.1:8398-17508 GCA_964448425.1 uncultured Sangeribacter sp. | reverse complement strand
CCTACATGCTAATCTTGGAAGAGCCGTTGACTACGTCCGACACGCCTCTCACATCCATTGATTCAATCAGCGCGATTTTCGACTCCACTTTGCTGCAATTATTAGCCTCTACGGAGCCTCTGTCGGCCTTCACGTCTTTGGCAAAGATGTTGCTTACACGTACGGCTGAATATGAAGCGTAGCCGCAAGTGCCGCTCTTGAGGTTCACAGTCGAACTTTTGACTGCATTTACGCTCACTGTTGTGGCTGAGAGCTTATCAATCGTAGCGCCGGCAACATCGGAGGCATCCAAAGAGAGGCTGTCATATTCGCCTTTCTTGATATTAAGCTCGGAACAGTTGCCCACTGAAATCTTGGCGGTCGAAGCCTGAGTGTCTCCCAGATTCAATTTGCTCACGCCGATGGCATCAACCGAGAGCTTGCCGACATTGACTTTATTGAACTTGACCTCAGCACACGTATTAAGACCAAAACAGGCGCTTTTAGCGAAGATATTCTCTCCGGTGACACTTCCTACACCGGAAATGTCTAAATTCAAATCCTTGGCGTTTAAATCGCCTTTAATCGTTACTTTTGCGGGCGAGGTCACAGTCAAATCCGAAAGAGTGGCCGACGAGACATAAATTTCCACATCATCGCTCGACTCTTTGAATTCGACACTCACTTTGCTGTCGTATTTAATGCTGAGGGTCTTGCCCGACACCTTTGTATCAATCCAAGAAAACAGGTTCTCGGGGGCTTTAATCGACAATTTAGCCGTGCTTCCGGGGGTATAGACCACCTTTACAGGCGCCGACACCGTAAGCTTTGAGAAGTCGGAGACGGCCACATCGCGAGTCACCCACTTATCGGAAGCCACAATAGTGTATTGGCTACCCTGCTGATAACAGCCATTCTTCACAGTCTTTGCGCTGCAAACCGACGAGAGGCTCAAGACGCAAAATAAGATTCCAAATACTGAACGAATTTTCATTTTTTCCTAAAGTTTAGTGTAATGTTAGTTAAAAATATCGGCAGAAAAACAGCGATCCCCGGGCAGCAAGAAGCATTAAATATAGTCGTTGCCGAAGCGCGACTTCACGTCGTTGACTATACGCCTTATTTCTTGCTCTTTATCAAGGGGATAGATAAGCAGCGCATTGCCGTTTTCGGCCACAATATAGTCTTTGAGGCCATCGGCCACCACAATCTTGTCGCCGCTGATGGCGAAGACAGAGTTGGAGCAATTTTCGGCAAGGAGCTTGCAATTTTGGGTCACATTTCCGTCGCGGTTTCGCGGGGAGATGTCGTAGAGGGCTTTCCAGGTGCCCAGGTCGCTCCAACCGAAGTCTACGGTGTGCAGATACACATTGGAGGCTTTCTCCATGATGGCATAGTCGATAGAGATGCCGGGGGCATTAGGAAATTCTTGTTCAATGAAAGCGCGTTCGCGCTCTGTGGCGTAGAGGTTGTTGCCGAGGTCGAAGATTTCGGCAATTTCGGGAGCGTAGGTGGCAAAAGCCTTCAAAATAGCATCGGCACGCCAGATAAAGATACCGGAATTCCAGAAGAAGTCGCCCGAGGCCAGGAGCACTTTCGCCATCTCCAGGTTGGGCTTTTCGGTAAACGATTTCACCTTCATAATTCCGGGGCAAGAGTCCACCTCTTTGCCGCGCTGAATGTATCCGTATCCGGTCTCCGGGGAGTGAGGAGTAATGCCCAGAGTGAGCAGGGCGTCATGGTTTCTCACAAAGTCGATACCCTTATCCATCGCTTCAACAAAGGCGTTTTCTTTGAGTATGAGATGGTCGGAAGGGAGGGTCATAATAGCGGCCTCGGGGTCGAGGGCCAGGATGTGGTGGGCTGCCCAACACACGCAGGGAGCTGTGTTGCGGCGAGCCGGCTCAAGGAGTATGTTCTCTTGAGGTATTTCGGGTAGCTGCTCCTTTATCAGGGAGCTGTAAGCCTCATTTGTGACCAAGAAGATATTCTTGTGGGACACAATGGGGAGCACTCGGTCAACGGTCATCTGAAGCAGAGAGCGGCCGGTGCCGAAGAAATCAAGAAATTGCTTGGGGCGGTCTTGACGGCTGAAGGGCCAGAAGCGGGAGCCGACACCGCCACACATAATCACGCAATAACTGTGTTCGTGTGGTTTCATGGGGTTAAATTTTATTTCGTAAGTCTACACTCACAAGGGGCTGTCTGCGGGCTGTTAGGGAGCAAATTCGGCTTTGAATTGGTGCTTCACGCCCTCGACCACATTGAGCATATAGTCGCCGAGCTTTTCAGCCTCACCGATTAGGTCCATGAAGAAGATACCCTCTTGGTAAGCGTATTGATGTGTGTTGATATTGTCTATGTTGGTATCGCGGAGAGAGTTGCGATAGTTGTTTATTTCACGTTCCTTGTTGTAGGCGGCGATAATCTTGGCATCTTCGGGGTTCTCCATCTCGCGCAGCAGGTCCATCATGTTGTCCATGGCACTGTCTACGAGCTTAAACATCACTTGGATGTCGTGGACTATCACGTCGTTGAATTTCACGTGGTTAGTGTTTTTGCGGGCCAGCGTTTTAGCCACATTGAAGCAGCTGTCGGCTATCGACTCTATTTCGGAGATGATTCTGAGCATGCCGGAGACGCGGGTCTTACTTTCGGGGCTCAAACGGCCCTCAGCCACCTTGTTGAGGTATTGGCCTATCTCAATCTCCATACGGTCGGAAATCTCTTCGTATTTCTCCAGGCGGTTGTAGATTTGCTGATATTCCTCCTTCTTCTCGTCGGTGGTAATGAGCGACTCAGCCATGCCAAGCATGCGCTGCACTCTCTCGCCGTAGACCACAATCTCCTTCTGGGCTTGCGCCAGATTGAGCTCGGAGGCCGACAGGATGCCGCGACCGATGAATTTGAGTGTGAACTCCTCTTCGGTGTCGCGATGGCGGGTCGGCATTACCCAGCATACTATCTTCACATAAAGCTTGGTGAACCAAATCATTATGAGCAAGTTGCAAGCGTTGAAGACTGTGGGAAACATTGCCAGGCCGAAAGCCATAGCTCCTTGAGCCGCCGATGTGAAGCCTCCTTCGGGGGTGAAGAGAGTGGAGTCGGCCATGCCGGCTTCCTGGGCTGCCGATATGTCGAGCGGGTTCAGATTCTGACAGGCGGCGGTGATGTCGGCCACAAGGTCGACAAAGGGCGTGAATATGGCCAGCACTATTACCGAGCCCAGGAGGTTGAAGAGCACATGGCCCATAGCCGTTCGCTTGGCCGCCAAGTTACCGCTCAATGATGCGAGTATAGGGGTAATTGTGGTACCGATGTTACCGCCCAAGATTATGGCGCAGGCCAGCGAGAAGGAGATCCAGCCTTGCGAGCACATTATCAATGTGATGGCGAAGGTGGCTGCCGAGGATTGCATCACCATGGTGAGCACGATACCGATGACGAAGAACACTATCACAGAGCCGTAGCCCATGGTGGTGTAGTTCTGCAAGAAGGCGAGCATCTCGGGGTTATGCTTCAAGTCGGGCACATAGACACTTATGAGGTCCAAGCCCATGAAGAGGAAGCAGAAACCAATGAGGAATTCACCCAAGCTCTTATAGAAACTTTTCTTCAAGAAGAGCATTGGCACAGCCACTGCCAGCAGAAGAATGGAATAGTCGGAAATACTTACTTCAAAGCTGAAGGCCGATATAATCCAGGTGGTGACGGTGGTGCCCACATTCGCACCGAATATCACTGCCATGGCTTGCCCCAGGCTCATAAGTCCGGCGTTCACAAAGCTCACTACCATCACAGTAGAGGCCGAGGAACTTTGGATTAAGGCTGTTATAAGGATACCGGTAAAGACTCCTGTGACGCGGTTGCGGGTCATGATACCGAGAATGTTGCGAAGCCGGTCGCCCGCCACTTTCTGCAATCCTTCGCTCATCACCTTCATGCCGTAGAGAAAGAGGCACACAGCTCCGAGCAAACTAACAAATTTCACTATCGAATAATCCATAGTCGGGTAAGATGAGGTGTTTTATTCTCTGCCGAACCGCCTACTTACGGTCCATGCAATTGATGTGCAAATTTAATAATATTTTTTGGAGTTTCAGAGAATTTCCTCTAATTTTGTAAACAACTAACCGCCCTTAGTGGTTTGAACTAATGCTATGCAAAATTTGAAGCATGTGAGAGTCGTGTTGTCACTTCTCTTCTTTTTAGAGGGGTGCGCATTTCTTGTGTGGGGCACTTTGGCACCGGCCCACACCGCTATCACACGGCAAGTTCAAATCATTCCCTCGGCCATCGCCACCTCTATGGGCGCCACTCTCCTTTGGATTGTAGCCACTCTGCTGCTGGGCCGAGTCTACTGCTCAAGTGTGTGCCCTATAGGCACTCTGCAAGACATCTTTACCCGGCTGGGCGCCATCGCCCGATTCAAGCGTCCCCGCCTTTACAGCTACAAGCCCCCCAAACGTTTCCGCTTCGACATCCTCATTGTCTACATTCTGCTGGTCATAGCCTCCGGAGCCGCCTTGGGTGCCACTCTGGTGGAGCCCTGGAACATATTCAGCAACATTGTGGGCCTATGGTCGAAAAATGCCGCTCAGGCCGCCCCGGTGATTCTGGCCGACAAGGCTTTTATGGGCGTGATAATCGGTGTGGCTTCGCTGATGATTCTTCTGGCCTACTCGCTGCTCAGCGGCCGCGACTTTTGCAACCACATCTGCCCAATCGGCACCCTGCTGGGCATCGTCTCCTCCCGCTCGGCTCTCCACATTGAGCTCGACACCAACAAGTGCACCTCATGCCTGCAATGCGAAAATGTGTGCAAAGCCTCCTGCATCAGCATCAAGGAGAGAATCATCGACAACTCTCGCTGTGTGCGCTGCTTCAACTGTGTGGCCGAATGTCCCGAACACGCCATTCGCTACCAGGCCAACCGCAACGGCATCATATCCCCGCTCATGCGCCGTGTGGGCGAAAGTGTGAGCAACATGAACCGAAATTCCTGACCACCTCCTCCCACCCTATACCCCTCTCCATACACCACTCCATACACCCTCTATACACAATGCGTCAATACTTAGATCTACTTCGCCACATCCTCGCCGACGGCCACAAGAAAAGCGACCGCACCGGCACCGGCACCACCTCCGTGTTCGGCTATCAAATGCGCTTTGACCTGGCCGACGGATTCCCCCTGCTCACCACTAAAAAGGTGCACCTGAAAAGCATCATCTACGAGCTGCTCTGGTTTCTCAAGGGCGACACTAATGTGAAATACCTGCAAGAGCATGGCGTGAGAATCTGGAACGAATGGGCCGCACCGGATGGCGACCTGGGCCACATCTACGGCTACCAATGGCGCTCCTGGCCCTGCGCCGACGGCTCATTTGTAGACCAAATCAGCGAGGCTGTGGAGGCTATTCGCCACAACCCCGACTCCCGCCGCATTATTGTGAGCGCCTGGAACCCCGGCGAGCTCCCCAACATGGCTCTGCCTCCCTGCCACGCCCTATTCCAATTCTATGTGGCCGACGGCAAGCTCTCTTGCCAGCTCTACCAGCGCAGCGCCGACTGCTTCCTGGGCGTGCCCTTCAACATCGCCTCCTACGCCCTGCTCACCATGATGATGGCGCAGGTGTGCAATCTCCAACCCGGCGAATTCATACACACCCTGGGCGACGCTCATATCTACAACAACCATATGGAGCAGGTCAAGACCCAGCTCGCCCGCGAGCCCAAACAGCTCCCCACCATGAAGCTAAACCCCGATGTCAAGGAAATCTTCGACTTCAAATATGAAGATTTCACCCTCGAGGGCTACAACCCGGATCCGGCCATTAAAGGGGAGGTGTCGGTATGACCCCCTCTCCCATCTCCGACACCATCCACACCTCTGAGCGCGAGGTGATGATTGTGGTTGCCGCCGCCCTCAACGGCGAAATAGGCGGCCGGGGCGACCTGCTGTGGCATCTGAGCGGCGACCTGAAGCGTTTCAAAGCCATAACCATGGGCTCGACAGTGGTGATGGGCCGTAAGACCTGGGAGTCGCTCCCCAAACGCCCCCTGCCCGGCCGCGAAAACATCGTTGTGAGCCGCAAAGCCACCTACCCCGCCCCCGGCGCCATCTTGGCGGGCAGCGTTCAGGAGGCTCTCCACAAAGCTTCCTCGCAGAAGGTGTGCATAATAGGCGGAGGGAGCATCTACCAAGCCACTCTGCCGCTCTGCACCTGCATCGACTTCACTCAAGTCTACGCCGAATTTCCGCAAGCCGACACATTCTTTCCGCTCCCCGACCCGCAGGAGTGGCGCTTGGAGTCGGAATCGGAAATACTTACCGACCCCAAGAGCGGCCTGAAATATTGCCACCGACTGTATCGCCGCATTGAGCCTCACACCACCAAAGCATAAAGCCCCACCGGCCTTCCCCCCTGCAAAATGAAAGTTGTAATTGTAAACAAAAGCGACGCCCGAGGCGGCGCAGCGATAGTGTCGCGCCGACTCATGCACAGCCTACGCCAAGAGGGCATCCAAGCCTCAATGCTTGTGCTGGAGAAGCTCACCGACGACCCCTTAGTTCAGAGGGCTGCCGGCTCGCTGAGAGCCAAAATCCCGTTTCTCTCCGAGCGCCTCGGCATCTTCCTTGCCAATGGGCTGAACCGCTCCACCCTTTTCCAAGCCGACACTGCCTCGGCCGGACTCCCTCTTTGGCGCCACCCTGCCATCAAGGAGGCCGATGTGGTGTGTCTGAACTGGGTGAACCAAGGCATGCTCTCTCTGCGCGACATCCGGAAGATTAGCGAGCTCGGCAAACCGATTGTGTGGACCATGCACGACATGTGGTGTGCCACCGGCATCTGCCACCACGCCGGCACCTGCGAGGCCTATCACACCGCTTGCGGCCGTTGCCCCCTCCTGGGCTCCCGGAAACACCTCCGCGACCTTGCCCACCGCACTCAGGTGAGGAAGAAACGCCTATACCTTCACAGCCAAATAAGCTTCGTTGCCGTGAGCAACTGGCTCAAAGATTGCTGCCGAAAGTCATCGCTCATGCGCTTTGCCGACATCAGTGTGATTCCAAACGCATTCCCTCTGAAGCCCTACCAAGAGCCCAAAGAGCCCACATCCGAAAGAATCAACATTGTGATGGCCGCTGCTCGGCTCGACGACCCCATTAAGGGCCTGCCGCTGCTGCGCGGTGCTTTGGAAATCATTGCCCGCGATGAGCCACAGACGGCCGAACGCCTCCACATATCCTTCTGCGGAAGCCTGCACGACCCTCACGCCCTGGACAGCATCCCAGTGGCTCACACCAACCTCGGCACTGTGAGGGGCGACGAGATGGAGGCCGTATACCGCGACAGCCTTATTGTGGTGTCGCCTTCCACCTACGAGACTCTGCCCGGCACCCTGGTGGAGGGGCAGGCCTACGGCGCCCTGCCGGTGGCTTTCAACCATGGCGGACAACCGGATATAGTAGAAAACGGCGTTACGGGCTTTCTGGCCGACTTTGGCGACACGGATGAGCAATCACACCACAACTTTGCTCAAAGCCTCCTACAGGCCGTTAAAACGACCCGGAACACCCCCCGCGCCGAGCTCACCCGTCGCCTCTACGAGAGTGTGAGCTCACGCTTCTCGGCCCAAAGTGTGGCCAACGACTATATAAAGCTATTCAAAAGTTTAGTGCCCGCTGCCGGGCAATAAGTCGGCAGCGAGTGCTAATTACATCCACAACACCTTATAAATCAACGTATTACAAATTACATCATTGTAAATCAACGTATTATGCTTAATCTGCGCATTTTCTTCACTTTAACGCTCACAGCCTTGATAAGTTGCTGTGCATCAGCTGCCATCCCCGACAATCTCGACGGCACCCTCTCACCTTATCCCCAAGCCAACAACGACACTCGCATAGATATCCCCGACTCTCTGACCACCGTTTTCATCAACCATGTGGGGCGCCACGGCTCCCGCTACCTCACATCCATGCGCAAGCTCAACCCACTCTACGAGGCGCTCAAAGGGGAGCGACTCACCAAGGAGGGAAAACGCTTCATGGAGCTGCTCCGGTATGTGGAGAGCTACAGCACCGACCGCTGGGGCGACCTCGACTCGCTCGGCATGGCCGAAGAGGCCGGCATAGCCCGAGCTATGGCCTACAGATTTCTCACCGAAGAGAGCGCCGAGGGTAAGGAGGAGCACCGGAGCGGCCGCTTCAATGCCCTCTCGTCTTACGTGCCTCGCTCCATCATGAGCATGTATAGCTTCTGCCACGAGCTCGCCCGATTCTCTCACGACAATTCGGTGGCCACCTCCGAGGGGAAGCAATACAGCTACCTGATGTGGTATTTTGTGACCGACAAGAGCTACCGGGCCTATCTCGACTCCGGGGCCTGGAAGCAGCCCTACACCGACTTCATTTATCGCACCGTGAGCCCGGCGCCCTTCCTGCGGCTCATCAAAGAGGGCGAAAAACGGATTGACACCCGCAAGGCCCAAGACCTAAGCTTCGCCATGTATGAGGTGGTGAGCAGCCTCGCCGCGGCCGGAAAACCGAGAACGGCCGAGAGCTACTTCTCAGAGGCGGAGTATCGCAGCTGCTGGAAGGTGGGCAACCTGCGCCGCTACTTGCAGCGCACCCACAACCGCTTCTCCTCCGCGGCAGCCACCGCCGCCATCCCTTTGCTTGAGAATATTATCGCCACCGCCGACAGCGTCCTGCCCCTCACAGCTCGGACGGAGAGCGCTTTGCCACTCACAGCCCGGCCGGACAGCGCCGAGGCCCTCCCGGCTCAAACCGACCACGCCACCGCGCCACTCTTGGGACAATTGCGATTCGGCCATGCCGAGACTCTCCTGCCGCTCTATTCGCTGATGAACCTGCCCGGCTGCAACTACCCCGACCTGGAGATTGACCAAGTGAGCGACTTCTGGCACGACTACCAAATCACCCCCTTGGCCGCCAATATCCAGATTATATATCTACGCTCCACCTCGGGCAGAATCTACACGCTCACACTCATCAACAGCGAGCCTACCGACCCGCTGGGCAATGGAGAGAAATTTGTGGAATGGGGGAAGCTGCGCAGCTACTGGCTGGCACGCATAGAGCAATTTTCAATCAAATA
>CAYVAK010000032.1:0-8298 GCA_964448425.1 uncultured Sangeribacter sp. | reverse complement strand
GCAATTTTCAATCAAATAATTTCACCAGCACCTCGAGCGAATTCAGATGGCCGCAGCCGGGGAAGTGCAACTCATAATACTTGAGGATGCCCTCTAATATCGCCACCCTGCGCTCGCGCGAAAAGCGGAAAAGCTGAAGATTCGCAAAATTCATGCGCGAGAGCATCAGTGGCACCTGTGCGCTCTCGCCTGTCAAAATATCCTTGTGGAGTGGCATCCTACCGTCGTATCGGCCGGCGCGCATATCAAACACCCGCCCGCTGATATAGGTGCTCACATCGGGAGCTATGCCCACAAAATAGGCCAATCCGGAGAGGAAGGCTATATGGAAATTGGCAAGTCCTTTGTCCATCTCGTCGAGCAGTTCAAGGGAGGAAGCAATATAGTTGTACATCAATTTGTCGGGCACCGTGTCGCGCAGAAACCGCGAAAGAAACTCAGCCACAAACAGGGCTATGGCATTCTTAAAGGGATTGAAATAGATGGTGCGGTAGTGGCTCTGAAGTGTAATCGACGATACTTTCTGAAACTCCTTGGCAGTGTTGATCACACTCTGAATCTCCACCTGCGACAGCGGCATGGTGGCGGCGTTGCGCATACGCACGGCGCGGCCCGCGCCACCGGCCGGCAATATCAGGGCCATACGCCCATGGTCAGGGGTATAGACGGTGAGTATATTTGCCTTGTCGGAATGTCGCACCAGCGATAGCACTATTCCTTGCAGAGTCGTTGTCATCTGTATCAGTTTCTATTTACATTAACCTGTTTAGGCACAGGAAGCCTATTTGAGGCGGCGGCACAACGGAAGCCTATTTCGAGGAGCCGGCACAACGGAAGCTTATTTGAGGGCTTCAATCACCAATTTTGCTTTTGCCTTGCCTATGGCCTGCTCTATCTCCTCTACAGGAGCCTCTTTTATGCGCTTCACACTCTTAAAGCGGCTCAGAAGTGTGTGGGCAGTAGCGGGGCCTACGCCCTTTATGGAGTCGAGTTGCGACACGGTTTGCGACTTGGAGCGGCGGTTGCGGTGGTGAGTGATACCAAACCGGTGGGCCTCGTCGCGCAATGACTGCACCACCCTTAGCGACTCGCTTTTCTTGTCGATATAGAGCGGAATTTGGTCGCCCGGGAAATAGATTTCCTCCAAGCGCTTGGCTATGCCCACAAGCGCTATGGTGCCGCGAAGGCCCATTTCATCGAAAGCCTCCACAGCCGCATTAAGCTGGCCTTTGCCACCGTCCACCACCACCAATTGTGGCAGATGCTCACCCTCGGCCATAAGGCGCGTGTAGCGCCGGTGAAGCACCTCCTTCATCGAGGCAAAATCGTCGGCCCCCACCACGGTCTTGATGTTGAAATGCCGATACTCTTTGCGCGATGGTTTGCCGTTGCGAAACACCACACAACTGGCCACCGGATTTGTGCCTTGGATATTGGAGTTGTCGAAACACTCTATGTGGGTTGGCTCTTCGTTGAGGCGGAAGTCGCTCTTCATGCGCTGCATGAGCCTCTTCACCCCGGCCTGCGGGTCGAGGGCTTCCCGCTCTTTCTCCTTATCGAGTCGGTAGCGGTTGATATTTTTCATCCCTATATCGAGCAATTTCTTGCGGTCGCCTCTCTGTGGCACCACAAAATCCACGCCCTCAAAGGCCACATCGGGCTCAAAGGGTGCCACTACCTCGGAGAAGTGCACATCCAGGCGACGACGAATCTCCTCAATGGCGGCCGAGAGTATCTCCTCCTTGCTCTCGCTCAGGCGGCGGCGATATTCCAGGTTCAGGCTCTGCACTATGGCGCCGTGGCGTATATGCATGAAGCCCACAAAGGCTGCACCGTCGGTTTCATCGTAGCTGAACACATCAAATTCGCCGGCATCAGCGGCCACTATGGTCGATTTGGCTTGGTAATTTTGAATCAGTTCATAGCGTGCTTTCACCTCGGCAGCCTCTTCAAACTTCCAAGCCTCGCTCAATTGCTGCATCTGCTCGCGCAGCAACCGCAAGATATAGGCGGTGTCACCATTCAGAATCCGGCGTATCTGCGAAATCTGCGAAGCATAATCCTCCTCGCTCACCAATCCGCAACAGGGGCCGCCACATTTCTTAATATGGAAGTCAAGACAAAGCCTACCCTTTCCGGAATTGATATAGTTATTATCGATGAAATGGCGGCAGGAACGGAGCGGGAACACTTTTCGGATTAGGTCTAAAAGCACCTTCGCCGTCTGCACATTGGAATACGGGCCATAGAAGCGTCCTTTGGCCACACCCTTATCGCGAGTCATAAACACACGCGGGTAAGGCTCGGAGGTGACCAGAATCCACGGATACGACTTATCATCCTTGAGCAGGATGTTGTAGCGGGGCTGATACTCCTTAATCATGGCATTCTCCAGATGCAGCGCATCCTCTTCGGAGGCCACAACCACGAAACGGAGGTCGACAATATTGCGCACAAGCAGATTAGTGCGCAACACCTCGTGACGGCGATTGAAATAGGAAGAGACTCTTCGTTTGAGTCGTTTTGCCTTACCCACATATATCACCTTGCCGGTTTTATCGAGATACATATAGACACCGGGCTCATCGGGCAGACCCAGTATCTTGCCACGGAGATATTCGCCGGGGCGATTATCGGCAATCTCTTGAGCCGTGCGTCGAGTGGTGGTCTCAAGAGGCACAGCCACATCGTGCATAATAGTGCGACCGATGCCGCGCAAAGACGGAGAAAGATGCGCAAGCGCATCTTCCCCACTCTTGTGCGATGAATCGGTTTCATCGACTATTATTTTGTCCACTATCGGCTCGGTAGCCTCAAAGTTGTGGTCAGGCATTTTTGGATTTATTATCGGAAGCCGGAGCTCCGAGATAATTAATCAAACTTAAGAAGCGATGTCACTTCGCACTCTGCGGGCAGGTTGTCGCGGCCGTGGAGTGCTTCAAGTTCTACGATGAAATTGATGTAAATCTTCTTCGGGTTCATGCTCTTCACCAGGTCATAGCAAGCGGCCATGGTACCGCCGGTGGCGAGGAGGTCGTCGTGTAGCACTACCACATCGTTTTCATCGATTGCATCGGAGTGGAGCTCGATGGTGTCCACTCCATACTCTTTAGCATACGCTTTTTTGATGGTCACAGCGGGCAATTTGCCGGGCTTGCGAGCGGGCACGAAACCGCAACCGAGCTTGTAGGCGAGAATACTTCCGCCGATGAAACCGCGCGATTCGATACCTACTACCTTGGTTACACCTTTGTCGCGATAGAGGTCGGCAATAGCCTCGCTCATCTGCTCCAGAGCCTTACCATTTTTGATAAGGGTGGTAAGGTCTTTAAACACTATTCCCTTGGTGGGGAAATCATAGATGTCTCGAATTGTAGACTTGAGTTCTTCAATACTCATAACTGTTATTATTTATATATTTGTTTATGTTCAACCTTAAAGTAAACTTTACCTATTCATCGTAAGTAGCTCATCTCTAACCATGGATAAAGTTTGTCGTGATTTACGCTTTAGGGTTTGTTCCACGTGGAACAATTCTGCTCTTAGCTCTTTATTTACGCGCAGTTACACACCGGCGCGTGAAATTTCCGAGCGCTGCCCTATCTTGGTTTCATCGATGCATCAGCAGCAGAAGTATGTTGATGTCGGCAGGCGACACACCGGGGATTCTGGATGCTTGAGCAAGGGTGGCCGGTTGTATCTTGGTGAGCTTTTGGCGGGCCTCGGTGGAGAGCGATGTGATGGAGTTATAGTCAAACACACCGGCTATGGAAATGTTCTCCAAGCGTTGTATTTTCTCGGCAAGTTGTCGCTCACGCTCTATGTATCCGGAATATTTTATCAGTATCTCGGCAGCCTCCACTATCTCGTCGAAACGTTCCTTCTCCACTTTGGAAAGTTGCTTATTCAACGATGGAATGGCATCCTTAATTTGCATGATTGAGACTCCGGGACGGAGCAACAAATCATATAGACGAACACCGGCTGTGAGGGTGGGAAGACCGGCTTCCAGGAGTATCGGATTTACGGCATCGGCTTTCACTTTGCAGCGGCGCGAAAATTCTATGAGTTCATCGCGCTGGCTGCGCTTCGACTCCATTTGCGAATAGCGTTCGGAATCGGCAAGACCGATCTCATAGCCCAGCGGTGTGAGTCGCATATCGGCATCGTCCTGACGCAGGAGTATGCGATACTCGGCACGCGAGGTAAACATTCTATAAGGCTCATCTACCCCTTTTGTCACCAAGTCATCGATCAAAACACCGATATAGGCTTGGTCGCGATGGAGCACAAACGGGCTCTCTCCTTTCACCTTGCGAGCCGCATTCACTCCGGCTATCAGACCCTGGCCGGCGGCCTCTTCGTAGCCGGTGGTGCCGTTCACCTGGCCGGCAAAAAAGAGTCCCGGAAGCACTTTCACTTCGAGGGCATGAGTGAGCTGTGTAGGATCGAAATAATCGTATTCAATGGCGTAGCCGGGACGGTAAATCTGCACGTCGCGCAGCGCCTCAATGGTGGAAAGGGAGTCGACCTGCACCTCATATGGGAGCGAGGAGGAGAAGCCGTTGAGATAATATTCTTGGGTGTCGACACCTTCCGGCTCGAGGAAGAGCTGATGGGAATCTTTGTCGGCAAAGGTCACAATTTTTGTCTCGATACTGGGACAATAACGGGGACCGATGCTTTGGATTTGGCCGTTGTAGAGAGGTGAGCGATCCAGGTTTTCGCGCAAAATTTCGTGGGCCTTGCTGTTGGTATGGCATATCCAACAGGGCCGTGGAGTGAGCTTGCGTTGCGACTGCTTTAAGAAGCTAAACTTATGGAAGTCGCGCACCACACCTATGGGGGTAGCATGGAGTGTGTCATCATCAGAGTATTGGAGCGTGTCATCGCCATCCTGGCGCTGTGTGAGGCTAAAATCTACGCTTCTGCCATCGATTCTCACGGGCGTACCGGTCTTCATTCTGTCGGTGGTCAGGCCCACAGCTTTGAGCTGCTGAGAGAGTCCTTCGGAGGCTCCTTCAGAGATTCTGCCACCGGGAATTTGCACCTCACCGAAGTGCATCAGCCCGTTGAGGAAGGTGCCGGCGGTGAGCACCACAGCCTTGGCGGAGAACTTCACTCCGAGCGCTGTGACCACTCCGGCTACACGTTTGCCCGAAGAGGCAGAGGCATCGTCGATGAAAACAAACTCCTTAACCATGTCTTGAAACATCGATAAATTGGGGGTATTTTCGAGCGTTTTGCGCCATTCCAACGAGAACAGCACCCTATCCGACTGCGATCTGGGGCTCCAAACAGCGGGGCCTTTCGACTTGTTGAGCATCCTGAATTGGATGGCTGTAGAGTCGGTAATTATACCCATCATACCTCCCAAAGCATCGATTTCGCGCACTATCTGGCCCTTGGCAATACCGCCGACAGCAGGGTTGCACGACATCTGTGCTATTCGATTCATGTCGGCAGTGATAAGAAGAGTCGACACGCCCAGACGTGCCGCAGCGCTCGCTGCCTCACATCCGGCATGACCGCCGCCTATCACTATCACATCGAAGTTTGTCTTCATTATTCTACTTGTTCAAGTGTGTGTGTTCTTAGTAAAATCAGGTTTCTAAGGGGCCGCAGGCTCAGCGAGCCTTAAGCTCGTCGAGGAGGGCGAGGGCATCATTTTCATGTTGCTCCATCACCTCACGCTCTCCGGGGCCCTTGTCGTTTATGCCACAAAGGTGGAGCACACCGTGGATAATTACGCGGTGCAACTCACGCGCATAGCTCTCACCTACCAAGGCCGCATTGGAGGCCACAGTGTCGAGCGAAATAATCATATCGCCGGAGATGCGTCCCGGGGTGGTGTAGTCGAAGGTAATAATATCGGTGTAGTAGTCGTGGGAGAGAAACTCTCGGTTCACTCTCAGCATCTCCTCGTCGTCGCAAAAGCGATAGGTGAGATTGCCGACACTCATGTCGTGGGCCGCTGCCACCGCATCGATCCACTTGCTGACAAGTCGTGTGTCAAATTGAGGCATCACTACGCCACTGGTCTGAAATTCTATCATCTTTATTTGTTCATATAGAAGAGCGCCGAACGCACTCCTCCTAATCAAGCTACAAAAATAACAAATTCCCTCTAATATCCCCAAATTTTAGATATTTTTATCATTCCGCTCCTCATTAACATTTATTCACACTTTTCAGAGAAGAATATAATTCAAGTAAAAACGGGGCGTATCGGTCTATTTTTCTGCAAGATAGCAGCAGAAAAAGGCAATTTCAAGTCCGCGAGAGCAGAATTTTGCCACATTTACCGGCAGGAAGGCAGGAATAAAGAGCTCAGAAAGGCAATAGAGAAGATAGGCGAGAGGTAAGAGGTAAGAGGTGAGAGGCGAGAGGGAATGCGGGAGTGAGAGTGAGACCGAGACTAAGAGTGAGGGTGAATGAGAATGAGAACGAGAACGAGAACGAAAGTGAGGGTGAGCGAAAAATAAAAAAATGTGAATGAACTTTATGTGGGTTTAATTTGTATGATTAGAATATGGCTTGTGGAAGATATACCCAAGCTGCGAACTACCAAAACTACAAACCCGACATACCAAGAAGATTCTGAATCTCTCCCCCTAAAAATTTAAAAATATGAAAATAGGTTTCGATGGCAAACGCGCTGTCAACAATATGACCGGGCTGGGCAACTACTCACGCCTCATCATCGAGTCGATGGCGAAAAGCTACCCCGACGACGAGATGTGCGTCTACACCCCTACCCTTCGAGAAAACCCACGCATACTCCACTGGAAAAAATACCCCAACATAGCCATGCTCACCCCGGCCGACAATGAGCTCCGCCTGGGCAAAGCCATGTGGCGCAGCATGGGCATCACCTCGCGACTTGCCACCGACAAAATAGATATATTCCACGGCCTCAGCAACGAGCTACCGCTCAACATCTCTAAATCCGGAATACCGTCAGTGGTCACCGTCCACGACATTATATACCGCCGCCTGCCTAAGTGCTACAGCACCATAGACCGCAAAATCTACGACTTTAAGTACGGCCGCTCATGCCACAACGCCACCAAAATAATAGCTATCAGCGAATGTACAAAGCGCGACATCATGCACTATTACGGTGTGGAGGAAGAGAAGATTGAAGTGATTTATCAGGGGTGCGACGAGGCGTTTAAGCAGCTTCGCAGCGCCGACGATATAGCCGCCACCTGCCAACGCCACGGACTGCCCCGGCGCTATCTGGTGCAGATAGGCACCATAGAAGAGCGCAAGAATGCCCTGCTAAGCGTGCGCGCACTGAGCGCACTGAGCGACCCCACGGTGCATCTTCTGCTCATTGGGCGAGGCACTCACTACCTAAACAAAGTGCTCAAAGAGGCCGAAACACTCGGTGTGGCCGACAGGGTAGATGTGCGCTCCAACATACCGTTTGCCGACCTGCCTTACATACTGCAAGGTGCCAAGCTGGCTCTCTATCCATCACGTTATGAGGGGTTTGGGTTGCCGGTGCTCGAAGCCATATCCGGTGGCAAACCGGTGATTGCCGCCACCGGATCATGCCTGGAAGAAGCAGGAGGCGACGGCGCTATCTACGTGAATCCCGACAGCGCCCGAGAGATGTGCCAAGCCATTGAGCACCTCATGAGCCACCCCCATGCGGTGGCCGAATTGCGCGCAAAAGGATTAGCCCACTGCGAGAAATTCTCAAACTCCGATGTGGCCGGCAACACCCACAACCTCTACGAGTCGTTGCTACGCCACTAACAACGCTGTCTAAGCCCAAAACCGGTCGCCACCCTATCAAGAGCCCACCAAAGGTTTTAAAATGAATTGTAGGCAATATTTTGCCAAGACACTCATTTTTTGTAATTTTGTGGAAACGGGGATAGCACCCAAAATAGCTCGGGCACCACCCTACCGCGAGCTACCCCTACCCTATCAACCCCTCACCAATATCGAGACAATTGCAAAACGACGAATTTGACATACACAGCGAGCGCGAACGCCACGACACCGAGCGCGAATTTGAGAAGGCCCTCCGCCCCCTCCAATTCAACGATTTCTCCGGCCAGACCAAGATACTCGACAACCTGCGCGTATTTGTAGCTGCGGCCAAAATGCGCGGCGAGCCGCTCGACCACACCCTGCTCCACGGCCCTCCCGGCTTGGGCAAAACCACCCTTAGCAACATCATCTCCAACGAGCTCGGAGTGGGCTTTAAGACCACCTCAGGCCCTGTGCTCGACAAGCCCGGCGACCTGGCCGGCATCCTGATGCAGCTCGAAGAAAAAGATG
>CAYVAK010000031.1:0-17758 GCA_964448425.1 uncultured Sangeribacter sp. | reverse complement strand
CGACATGGGCAATTATTGCTATATTTCTTATGTTCTGCATATTATAACGCTACAATCTTTCGATTTGTGGAGCCTATTAGTTACTTTGCCTATTCTTAAATCTGCTGCAAAGTTAAGCATTTTTCTGCAATTATATGCTATATAACATAATAAAACCGAGCCGCCCGGGGGCAGCTCGGTGATATGAGGGTCGGTTTGGGGCCTCCGGGAAGGCCGGCCGTCAACCGGAATTAATCGCTTTAAAGCGGCTTTAATGGCGCAAGCAAGCAGGATTAACCGCGCAAGCAAGCGGGATTAACCGCGGAGATGCGATCGGGATATTACCACACCACTTTGGCACCCTTGGCGCCGCAGATAATGAGGTAAGCGCCGCGAGCGGGGAGTGTGCAGGTGCCTTTAGCGCCTTTAGCCACTACTGAGCCGTCTACTGCGTAAACGTCAAATTCGGTGGTAGCGTCGAGGGCTTTCACAATGCCGTTGGCCACTACAAAGCCGCAGGTCTTTGAAGCTGCGATTGTGCCAACGCCTTCAGGTTCGGCTGTGCGGAATGTCACGGCTGCCGAGCGAGCGCCGGCTTCGCTACCGTTGTGAGCCTTAACGTAGGTCACATATTCGGTGTTGAAGTCAAGACCGGCTACAGTCTCTTTGGTGTCGTTGACCACCTTGTCGGAATATCCGGCCACGGGGGTGTCGGTGTAGTTGGCAGTCATGGTGAGCACCAGGTCGTCGATATATACACGGTTGTTGCTTGCGGTAACGGGCAGGAGCACTACTGAGTGAACACCTTCGGGGAAGCCTTTGAGCTCATAAGTGGCAGCAGTGTTGTTGATGCCGGAGATAGTGCCGATGAGGCTCAGAGCGCCGGTCTCGGTAGCTGAGTAGACTTTGATTGAAGATGTGAGGTCCTTAGAAGTGCGACTCCAGAATTGGATGCCGGAGAACTCGTCGTCGGCGTAATATTTGCTCCAGAGGAAGTCGGTGGAGAGGCTCATGTAGAATGAAGCGGAAGCCTGGCCATAGGTGCCGGAAGCGCTGCTGAATGAGCCGCTATAGTCCCAACCTGAGGGCACGCGGGGTGATGAGTCGAAGTTTACGGTCACTGTATTGGCGTTGTCGGAGACTTCACGAGTGGCTACGGTGAGCAGGTAGTGGTCGGCGCCTTCTACGGCTGTCCATTCCACATCGGCACCTTGACCTTCAATGTTGGCTACATTGACAATCGGTGAGGTGGATGCAAAGTCGTCGGATGCTGTGATTACAGAGAGCTCGTAAGGCTTGGAGATGTTGGAATCGTTGAAGCGATAGAGCTTAACGCTGTAGGGAGTGCCCGACTTAAGGCCGGTCACTACTACGGGTGAAGCGGTGTCGACACGACGCAGACAGTAGCCGTCTACAGTAGTGCTCTCAAAAGCCTCATCGGTGTTGTTGAAAGTGGTGCTCTCCACTGTGAGATACATAATTTCGCCACCGGCGCCTTTACCCTTAGCGGGAGCTTCGGAAGCTGCGGGGAAGTTGAGAGTGAAGCTGTCGGATGTCACTGCGGCAACATCGCAAGCGGGAGTCTCTACATAATAGCTCGACTCGCCGTCTACACCGCCGTCGGCCACCTTAAATGTGATAAGGCCGTCGGAAGTCTCTGTGATTTCGGTGATGGGGAGCGACGATTTGGTGCCGCTGTTTTTGTTTTGGAAAGCGGGCTTGGTGTCGGCGGTGAACGATGTCACACTGCTGGTGCCGGGGAATGTGTCGCCGGCCATGTCGGAATCTGAAGCTGAATTGTCGGCTTCAACGATATCCACACATTGGTCGCTGGGGGTGTTGTTCACCACATTCTGGGTCCATTTGCTCTCCTTATAGTCTATGTGCCATACGAGCATGCCGTGGCCCTCCAGGTAGAGGTCGTTGTCCTTGTGCTGGCGGTTCTCGAAGAGGAAATACTCGGTGGGCTTTGATGAGTCGATAGTAATCTTATAAGTGTTGCCGGCGTCGGTGAGGCAAATCATGCTGATGTCTTCACCTCCGGTGATTTCATAAGGTTTCTGCCACTCAAGGGCGTAACGCTCGTAGGATGAATAGATGGGCGGGGTGCGGCCATTGTTGTTGTAGGAGCCGGAGTCCATCAGAGAGTAGTCGCCGGGGGTGTGAGCTGAGGTGTAGCTGGTGGCATAGAGGTCGGGGAGACCGAGCACGTGGCTAAACTCGTGGCAGAATGTGCCGATACCGGTCATTGTGTTGGTGCGATAAATCACCTCGTTGGAGCAAGCGTAGTGGCCAATCTGCACACCGTCGAGGGTGAGCGAAGAGCCGGCGCTGCGGATGTCCCAAGAGTGAGGCCATACGGTGTAGGAGGGAGCGCCCTCGTTCTCGCCGTTGCCGGCATAGAACACGTAAACGTTGTCTACCACGCCGTCGCCGTCGCGGTCGTAGTCAGCAAAGTTGATTACGCCCTCATCGTGGAGAATCTGGCAGGCTTCAACCACCATCATTTCGGGGTGAAGGTCGTTGCCGTAGCTGTCGTTGCCACCATAGTAGCTCATGTTGCGCGACAGCTTCACGGGACCGTAAACGTCGAATTGCGGGCGGAAGATGTTGCCTGAAGAGGTGGTGAAGTAGTCGTAGGCTGAGCCGGTGCAATCGTAGTTGCTATAGCCGGGCTGCTGAAGCATGTTCTGCATCTCGGTGTGGGGGTCGTCGCAGAACGACCACTCTTTGTCCTGGAAGCTAACCAGAATTACGAGCACATTTTGCTTGCCTTCAGTGGGGAATTCGCGAAGGTCGTGGCCGTCGGTGTTGTCCCATTTAGAAGCTTTGGCAGGAGCATTTTTGCGAGCAGCCTGACGCTCGTCGCGGTAAGCTGCCAGCTTAGAAGTTTGGAGTGTGGCTTGCTGCATCTTAGTGAAAGCGGTCTCGGGGCTGATGGCAGCCAGCGAGCTGCTGTAGGCCTGTGAGCGAGCGTTCACTTCGGTGGCAACCAAATCTGTGGCTTTTCCGTCGTTGCCAATCACGCGATACCATCCATCGGCATCCTGACTCACAACGTAACCGTCTTCGGTGAGGAAGCAGTGGAAATACTCGTCGCCTGCGGGGCGCAGCATCACAACTGAGCCATCGGGTTGAGTGACCTCAACCGCCACCGGGCGTGCGGGCACTGCATAAGCTGACGAGGCGGCCATAAAGGCGCCAAGAGTCAATGCAGTAAATTTGTAAAACTTTCTCTTCATATTTAAAACTTTGATTGAATTTTTCTTTGTAAATGATTCGCAGCGTCAACGTATAGGACTATAGGGGAGAGGAAATCCCGGTGTCATGTCCGAGACATTTGGCCGGTCCACATTCAACACGCAAAAATAGGCATAAAATTCAATACGGAAAAATTTTGTTACTTAATTTTTTATAAATCGGTTAATTTTGCCTACCTTTGTGGGCACTCTACATCGGACGTCCCAAGGCTTCCGATGCCTTTATACCCTAAAATCATGCAAAACCCGTTAACTATCAACATAGGCGGCCGCTTGATGGATTTCGCCACGCCCAAAGTGATGGGCATTATCAATGTCACCCCCGACTCCTTTTTCAGCGGCTCGCGCCGCGGCGATGCTCAAAGTGTGAGCGAGACCACTGTGGCCATGCTTCAGGCCGGCGCCGAAATCATTGACCTCGGCGGCTACAGCACCCGCCCCGGAGCCCCGGATGTCACCCCCGACGAAGAATATTCACGCCTGGCCATGGGCCTGGAGGCCATACGCAAAGTGGCGCCCGAAGCTCCCGTGAGCATCGACACCTTCCGCGCCTCCGTGGCTCGCAAATGTGTGGAGGAATGGCACGCCGAAATCATCAACGACATCTCCGGCGGCGACCTTGACCCTGAGATGTTTACCACCGTGGCCGAGCTCAATGTGCCCTACATCCTGATGCACACCCGCGGCACCCCGGCCAATATGAATCAACTTTGCCAATACGAAGATGTCACCGCCGAGGTGATTTCCGACTTGGCTTTCAAAATGGCCAAGCTGCGCAATCTGGGCGTAAACGACATTATTATCGACCCCGGTTTCGGCTTTGCCAAAGACCTTGACCAAAACTATGCGCTGCTGGCCCGATTGCAGGAATTCAGACGCATGGGCTGCCCCGTGCTGGCCGGCATGTCGCGCAAGTCGATGGCCTTCCGCCTGCTGGGCATCACCCCCACCGAGTCGCTCAACGCCACCACCGTCCTCAACACCATTGCCCTGATGGGCGGCGCCGACATCCTCAGAGTCCACGATGTCAAAGAGGCTGTCCAAGTTGTTAAAATTGTTGAAGCCCTTAAACGCAACTCCACTCCCGCTGTCTCTTAATTAAACCGACAGACTAATTACACCAACAGCTAACACCCCTCACCCACGTGCTCGACTTCGGAATAAAAGACATAATTGATATCCTACTGGTGGCCACGCTCCTCTTCTATCTCTATAAGATAATGAAGAAGAGCGGCACCCTGCCCATATTTCTGGGCGTGCTCGCCTTCATACTGGTGTGGATAGTGACCTCCGAGATATTCGACATGCGCCTCACAGGCACCATCCTTGACAAGTTCATGTCGATTGGTCTGATAATTCTGGTAATCCTTTTCCAAGAGCAGATAAAGCGATTCCTCATTGAGCTGGGCTCGCAAGACCGCTGGAAGAGCTTCCGCAAACTGTTTAGCCACGCCGAAAAAGAGGCCGACAACGCTCGCATCCTGCCGGTGGTGTATGCCTGCATGAGCATGGCTAAATCAAAAACCGGCGCCCTGATAGTGATTCAGCGCAAAATGCTGCTCAACGACTATGAGAACACCGGCGACATCATTGATGCCGACATTAATATGCGCCTCATTGAAAATATTTTTTTCAAGAACTCCCCGCTCCACGACGGTGCCATGATTATTGCCCACAACAAAATCAAAGCCGCCGGCTGCATCCTCCCTGTGAGCCACGACATGAACATCCCCAAAGCCCTGGGCTTGCGCCACAGAGCCGCACTGGGTCTCTCCCAAGTCACCGATGCCCTTTGCATCATTGTGAGCGAAGAGACCGGCAACATCTCGGTGGCTGCCGATGGCAAACTCCAAGTGAAAATCACCAGCTCAGAGCTTGAACACCTCCTCTCCGGCTCCATAAGCTGACTGTAGGCTCTCCCCTTCCCCCCTCGCCCCGCTTCATTTAGCAAGGGCCGCCCTCTCACCCCTTACCTCTTACCTCTTACCCCTCACCTCTTTTTGATATTTAAACTAATTTCTGTAATTTTGCACTCCGAAATCACAGAATTGAGCAACCTACTTGCCCTGAGCCTCTTATCCTCAAAAAACTAAAACACACGACAATTAGGCATACCTATTAATGCTCCTCACAGTCAACCACAACGACATAAATGAATAATAAACTTCTTGCGCGACTTGCCAACACCCGCCTCATTCAGGTGTTGCACGATTCACCCGCTCCCAGGTGGGTGACCTTCTCCGTAGACTTTTTAATTGTAGTTTTTGTATCGCTACTGCTATTCCAATTTCGCACCTCCGACTTCGCGCCTCAAATGGCGGCCCGCCCGTTGGCTTACATGATATTTGTGGGCGTCTACGCGCTGGTCAACCTCCTCACGGGGGCCTACAAATGTGTGGTGCGATTCTCCATCACCGAAGATATTTTCAAATCGTTCTGGTTTGTGATTCTCTCCTCGGGCATCATATCGCTCATATCGCTATTCTTTGCAGTGTTCCGCGAGCCTCACCATATGCTGGTGGGCATCCTGCCCATTGTCACCATCGGCATCATGGCGCTCTGCCTGATGATTATGGTGCGCATAATGGTGAAATACATCTACTCCAAGATTTCGTCTGTAAGGTCGTATCGCGAGCCGGTGATTGTGCTGGGTAGCGCCCTAAACTCCCTCTCGCTGGCCACCACCCTGAAAAATGAGATTGACGGCAAATATAACCCCGTGGCCCTCCTTTCGCTCCACGGCGACAAGAAGTTTCAGAAGGTAAACGACATCAACATAGAGCAATACAAGGAGGAGTCGCTATCAGAAATATTTGAAAAATATAACTGCCACACACTCATAGTGTTGCAGACTCAGATGGAGTTGCTGCGCTCGGGCTTTGCCGACATCTTCATCCGCAACAACATTAAGCTGCTACAGCTCAACCAGATAGACGAGTTTGAATTTAACGACAGCAACGACGAAGTCAACATCTCCGGCCATGTGCGCAACATCAAGATTGAAGACCTTCTGGGCCGCCCGGAAATAAAGGTCGACACCACCGGAATCCACAAAGAGATTTCCGACTCTACAGTGATGGTGACCGGCGCCGCCGGCTCCATAGGCTCGGAGATTGTGCGCCAAGTGGCACGCTTCGGCGCCGAAAAAATTGTGCTGGTCGACCAAGCCGAGACCCCGATGCACGATATGCAACTGGAGATGGAGCACACCTACCCCGACACCAAGATAGTGCTCTATATGGCCGATGTGCAAAACCGCAGCCGCATGGAGCGCGCATTTGCCGAATTCCGCCCACGCTTCGTCTACCACGCCGCTGCCTATAAGCATGTGCCTATGATGGAGCGCAACCCCTCCGAAGCTATCCTCACCAACGTGATGGGCACCAAAAACCTCGCCGACCTGGCTGTGCAATACAAGGCCGAAAAGTTTGTGATGATATCTACCGACAAGGCTGTGAACCCCACCAACATCATGGGCGCTTCAAAGCGTCTGGCCGAAATCTATGTGCAGTCGCTCTGCCTCAAACTCCGCAAGCAATACGGCGAGCAAGGCTCCTTCACCCGCTTCATCACCACCCGATTTGGCAACGTGCTGGGCTCCAACGGCTCCGTGATACCGCTCTTCCGCTCTCAGATAGAGGCCGGCGGCCCGGTGACTGTGACCCACCGAGACATTATTCGCTACTTCATGACCATACCCGAGGCCTGCTCGCTGGTGCTCGAAGCTTCATGCATGGGCCACGGCGGCGAAATATTCCTATTCGATATGGGTAAACCGGTGAAAATCTACGACCTTGCCTGCCGCATGATTCACCTCTCCGGTTTCCGCCCCAACGTAGACATCAAAATTGTGGAGACCGGCCTGCGCCCCGGCGAGAAGCTATATGAGGAGCTGCTCAACGACAAGGAGCGCACCATCCCTACCACCAATGAGAAAATCCTCATAGCCAAGACTCGCAAATACGACTTCGACGAAGTGAGCGACAGCCTTGAAAGCCTCATCACCCTTGCCGACAAGGGCGAAATCCACGACATGGTGAAGACCATGAAAGAGATTGTGCCTGAATATATCAGCAACAACTCCATATTCCAAGATATTGACAAAGAGCTCGACCACACTGCCCCCACACCTGCCGCCGAGGCAGCCAAGGCAGCAGCTACCGGCTCACAAAAACAGATATAACACAATGAACAAAAGAATCTTAACACTCGCTCTTTGCACAGGAGCACTCCTGACATCAGCGCCTTCAGCATCAGCTTTCTCACTTAAAGACCTGCTGGGCTCAGTAGGCAGCTCATTGGGCAACACCTCAAGCCTCACCGATGCCGCTTCAAGCCTACTCGACGGAGTATTCACAAAAACCAGCATCTCACTCTCCGACATAGCCGGCACATGGAAATCAAGCGGTAGCGCCGTAAACTTCACATCCGACAACGCCCTGCTCAAGGCCGGCGGCACAGCCACTGCCGGTGTGATAGAAGGCAAACTCGACCCCTACTACCAGAAGTATGGCCTTGACAGCGCTATCATCACCATCACCACCGATGGCACCATCACCATGCAAGTGGGCAGCCGCACACTCTCCGGCACTATCGAGCCCACCACCGACTCATCAAAATACAACGGCAACTTCCTGGTGAAATTCAAAGCCCTGGGTGTGCTCTCACTCGGCACAATGGACACCTATGTGACCTACACCAACAACATCCTGAGCTCAGGCAAGTCGCTCAAAATAATGTTTGACGCCAAGAAGCTCCAGACCCTTATGAAGGGCATCGCAGCCTTCTCAAAATCATCGCTGGCCAAAGGCGCTTCATCGCTCCTGAGCCAATACGACGGCATGTGCGTGGGCTTCAAACTCTCAGCCTACTCCTCCACAAGCAAATAAGAATCAAGCATGGAAGGTGCAACCACACCGGCCGCAGACTTCTCACAACTGATAGTCTGCGCCGGACCCTACAACTTAGAAGCCACACTCACCGACACAGCTCAGCGAGTGTGGCATCAACTCGTGGCGCGCTCCTGGCGCTGCGAGCCCTGCCAGGCACTGCGCCGCCTGGAAGACACCATTTACGAGTCGCCGGCACTGTTTCGCGACATCCACACCACTCTGCTGGTGCGCCCCACTGTGACCACTCTCGTGCCATCCGCCCTTCTGGAAGACGACGAGAATGAAGCAGCTCAAGCCATCATGAAGCAGTTTGACCCAACCACCGACACGGAAGTGAGAATCCAAAAGGTGGACCAAGCCACCTCCCTGCTCTACTCCACCCCCGCCGGCACCCACGACTTCCTCTCCCGCTCATTCCCCTCCGAGAAAATCACCCATGCACTCACCCCGCTAATCAACTACTTCGCCGCCACAGCCGCAAGAGAAGGGGGCGAGAGAGTGTGGGTAGACATCCGTCCCGGAATCCTCGACATTGTGGCCATGCGCCGAGGCTCGCTCATCCTGGCCAACAGCTTCAACTTCCGCGAAGCCACCGACGCCGCCTACTATCTGGTGTACACATGGCGCACACTGGGCATCGACAACTCCGAAGGCGAACTCTACATATGCGGCGAAGAGGCCACCCGACGCGAAGTCACCGACCTGCTGCGCCGCCACATCAACTATGTGGCCATGCCCCGCCTCGCCACCCCCATTAAAGCCGCCCTGGCTCAAAACATCTCCCTATCTACAATTCTGGCAGCCGCTCCGGCAGCCAACCAATCAGCCAACCAATGAGAATAATTAGAGGCAAATACGGGCGCCGCCGCTTCGACGTGCCCCGCAACATCACAGCACGCCCCACCACCGACTTCGCTCGCGAAAACCTTTTCAACGTGCTGGAAAATATCACCGACTTTGAAGGCCTCAACGCCCTCGACCTCTTTGCCGGCACCGGCGCCATTAGCTTGGAACTGCTCTCGCGCGGCGCAAAATCGGTAGTGGCAGTGGAGATGGCCTCGGTGCAAGCCGCCTTTATCCGCTCCCTGAAAGAGAAGCTTCACGAAGCGGGCCTGAAAGTGCTCAAAGCCGACGCCTTTAAATTCATAGCCTCAGCCTCACAGCCCTTCGACTTCATATTTGCCGACCCCCCTTACGACCATCCCAAATTCGCCTCTATCCCCACCCTTATACTCCAATCCAAACTGGTGAAGCCCGGCACCCTCTTCATCATTGAACACAACAAGAGCCACGACTTCTCAGCCCTGCCCGGATTCCGCCGCCACCTCACCTACGGCAGTGTGAACTTCTCAATCTTCACAGTGGCCGATCCACAGGCCTCCCCCGAGGACGCCGACACTACCCCCGAGGCCGCCGACACTGCCGCTTGCAACTAATTTCACCCCCCCACCTCCCCAACAATGGTAAGCGTCACAGAGCTATATGAGGAAGCGCTTCGGCAGCTCGACTACGACCCGCTGGAGAAACAAGACCTCCTGCTGCAATACATGAGTCGCTTTGCCATTATGCGCCAAGCCACCGACGCCCTGATAGTCCACGGATATGCCGGCACCGGCAAAACCTCCCTCACCGCTGCCTTTGTGAAAGCCCTCCGAAGCCTGGGCCTTAAATTTGTGCTCCTGGCCCCCACCGGCCGCGCCGCCAAGGTGCTATCATCATTTGCCGAACAACCGGCCTACACCATCCACAAACGCCTGTTTCGCGGCGGCTCGCTCGACGGCTCTCCGGCACCCATGTTTCAAGCCCCCTGCCGCGATGTCGACACCCTCTTCATCATCGACGAGGCCTCCATGATACCCTACGACGCCGACAACCCGCTGCTGCGCCAACTCCTCTCCCACATCTACTCGCGCGAAGGCAACAACGCAATCTTCATCGGCGACACAGCTCAGCTCCCACCCGTAGGCTCGGAATTCTCCGCCGCAATGCACCCCGACACCCTGCGCCAATTCGGCCTCACCCCCACCCAATGCCTGCTCGACCAGCCCGTGAGACAAGCCCGCAAAAGCGGCATACTCTACAACGCCACCTGGCTGCGCCGTGCCATGCAGCTACCCACTCTGCCCACGCCCCAACTCACCATCAGCCGCTTCTCCGATGTGGAGAGCATCAGCGGCGAATTCCTGGCCGAAACAATTGCCGACAGCTACTCCGCCACCGGCCAAGACGGCACCATGGTGATAACACGCAGCAACTACCGAGCCACCATCTTCAACACCGCCATACGCGCCCGTGTGCTCTACGCCGAAGAACAACTCCAAAGAGGCGAAAAACTCGTGGTCACAAAAAACAACTACTACATAGCCAAAGACAATCGCACCCTGGGATTTATAGCCAACGGAGAAATAATCAACATACAGAAAATCTACGACATAGAGAGCCGCTACGGCATGGAATTTGCCGATGTGGAGATAGCCATCCCCGGCACAGATATAGTGATCGACACAAAAATCAACCTTAACAGCCTCACCGCCGAGACAGCCTCACTGCCCGCCTCAGCCACCACAGCCCTCTACAACAGCATATTGCAAGAACTCACCGCCGGCGGCGGCGACGACCCCGCCGCGCTCTCGGCAGCCATCGCGTCCATGCGCCACAACCCATATCTGGAAGCCCTGCAAGTGAAATATGCCTACTGCCTCACATGCCACAAAGCGCAAGGCGGCCAATGGGACAACCTCTTCATCGACCTGAGCGGCATAGCGCCACAGGCCATGGACCTGCAATTTTACCGCTGGCTCTACACCGCCATAACCCGCACCCGCCGCCACCTCTACCTCATCTCCCCATCCCTCCCCTGCCGTTAAAGCCACCCTGCCCTGCCGTTAAAGTCACATTTTTTGCACCCGTTAAGGTGTAAATTGAAATAAAATTCATATATTTGCACCCGAAATAGTATAATACATTCAGCTATGGCCAAAACCATTCTTTCTCAATTTGTGAAGGAAATGCGCAAAAAATATCGACTGACGCAGGTCGACCTATCGCAGAATTCAGGCGTAGGTCTGCGCTTTGTGCGCGAACTGGAACAAGGAAAAACCACATTGCGCATGGACAAAGTCAATCAAGTTTTAGACCTCTTTGGCGCAGAATGCCAACCGGTGATAAAGCCCAAAGAAACCGATAATAACGCATGAGACAAGCCGATATCTACATTTGCAATACGCCTGTAGGCACACTCACCGAAGATGCCGACGGCTACCTATTTGCCTACAACAAAGAGTATGTTGACACACCGGGCTCCAAAGCGGTGAGCCTTACCTTGCCGTTGTCGGTTAAGCCATACCGCAGCAACACAATGTTTCCTTTCTTTGACGGTTTAATTCCCGAAGGATGGCTTCTGGATATAGCTGAAAAAAATTGGAAAATCAACAGTCGAGACCGCATGGGTCTGCTCTTGGCATGCTGCAAGGATTGCATCGGCAACGTCAGTGTACTGGATATAACAAAGGAGGAGGTGGACAATGTGTAAGCGATGTTTATATTGCTACGAGCCGTTAAATGAAGGCGAAGTGGACTACCATGCCAAATGTAGCCGCAAAATATTCGGTGTGCCTAAGGCTCCGGAACTGCCATACTCTCGCATTGAGTTGCAAGGACTCGCCGAGGAGGTGATTCGTTCGCAGACTACGCTCACCGGAGTGCAGCCAAAGCTATCGCTGGATTTCGACCGCATGAGCCGTACGCCCAAGCGGTTCACCATAGTTGGTTTATGGGGAAAATATATTCTGAAACCGCAGACCGACATCTATCCGTCGCTGCCCGAACTGGAAGACTTGACCATGCACTTGGCCGAGATTGCCGAAATAGATGTTGTGCCACACGCACTCATACGCTTCAACGATGGAGAGCTATGCTACATCACTCGTCGCATAGACCGCACCGAAGATGGCACAAAAATTGCGATTGAGGACATGTGCCAACTAACTGAACGACTGACAGAAGACAAATACAAAGGTTCACATGAACGGATAGCCAAGGCAATAAACCAATATAGCAATGCAGCCAAATTGGACCTAACAAAATATTGGAAACAGGTGCTGTTTTCATGGATTGTCGGTAACGCGGATATGCACCTCAAGAATTATTCGCTATACTCCCCCAATGGCATCGACTACCTACTGACACCGGCATACGACTTACTATCTACTGCTTTGGTCCTGCCGGAAGATACAGAAGAACTGGCACTTACACTCTGTGGCCGAAAGCGAAAACTGTCGCGAAAAAACTTTATCTCAGCAATGACCGAATCGGGACTGAATGATAAAGTATGTGACAATATTTTTAAAAACTTTGAGAGAATTGCGCCTCAATGGTATGACTTTATTCGCAAAAGTTTCATTCCCAAGGAAATGCAAGAACGATACATCAGCCTTATCAGCTCCCACTTAGCCGCATTGATTTAACGGAAAATTTAAATGTAAAAAACACGTAAGTGTTGGATAATATGAATTAAATCACTAACTTTGCAGCGAATTATCGGTCAATCGCTGGCAAGAGGCAAAAGCATTTTTGCAGTAATGGTGCTTGTTAAGTTGGCAGATGTTCATTAACAATTTAAAATCTTAAGCAAAATGGATTTGATTAAAGTAGCTGAAGCTGCATTTGCTACCGGCAAACAGCACGAGCAATTCAACCCCGGCGATACCATCACAGTAAGCTATCGCATCAAAGAGGGTAACAAAGAGCGTCTCCAACAATATCGCGGTGTAGTGATCCGCATCAACGGAGAGCAAGAGAAAAAGCGCTTCACAGTGCGCAAAATCTCCGACGGCATCGGTGTAGAGCGTATCTTCCCCTTGGAGTCACCCTTCATCGAGTCAATCACCGTCAACAAACGCGGTAAAGTGCGTCGCGCAAAACTTTACTATCTGCGCAAGCTCACAGGTAAGAAGGCTCGCATCAAAGAGCGCCACGTGAAAAAACAAGAGGCGTAAGTGCCGGCCTTGTGCTCAGACAACATAAAAATAGCATCGGCGCATCTCCGTCGGTGCTATTTTTAATACTACAGCCACCCTCCGGCAGCCCTCCTTCGGCAGCCGGCAGGCCGCAGCTTAAGTCACCCCCACAGAGGCGGCTTCAAACACACAAACACCTAAAATAATAATCGATATGAAACTGAAACTTTTCGCCATCCTCTCGGTGCTCCTGTTGCTCACCGGCTGCAACGATGAGACCGACAATTCTGCCGACCAGCGCATAGCCGACAATCTGCCCGGCACATGGCAACTGAAAGATGTACAGTCGGAAAGCGAAGCCCGCTACGTGGACATCACATTCACACAGAGCGGACAATTTGCTTACACATACACCAAAATGACACTCAACACCATCAAGAGCTACTCAGTGGAGGGCACATGGAATGTAAAGAGCTCCACACTCGAGCTCTACTACAATGTGAGCTCGCTGAGCTGCACCGGCATGAGAGACGAAGAAGTGAGATCAATGCAAACCTCACTTAAAGACAACAACTTGATGATCGACGACCTTAAAGACAGCAAGCAAGCCTACGGCATGCCCATAGAGCTGACTCGCCTCACAAGCGGAGAAGGCTACATGAAACTGTCGAAAAGCGCCGACCTGGCCGGCAACTACACCCTGGTGTTAGCCCAATAAACAATATAGAAAGCCCGCGTAAATCCGAAAAAATTTACGCGGGTTTTTAAAATCCGTGATTTTTAATTAATTTTGCAGTCGGAGAGCGAGCGGCGCCTCAGCCCTCAGCCCCCTCACCCACCCCGACATCCAAGAGGGAGGGAGAGCAAACAGCAACAAAATTACTTTAATATATTTTATGATTAACGCTCAAGACATTAAGAACGGCACCTGCATCCGTATGGACGGGCGCCTCTATTTCGTTGTAGAATTTCTTCACGTAAAACCCGGTAAGGGCAACACTTTTATGCGCACAAAGCTCAAAGACGTCGTAGACGGCCGCGTGCTTGAACGCCGCTTCAACATCGGAGAGAAGCTTGAAGACGTAAGAGTGGAGCGTCGTCCCTACCAATTCCTCTACAGCGAGGGTGGCGACGACATCTTCATGAACAATGAGACATTCGAGCAGATACCTATCAACAAAGAGCTTGTGACCGGCGCCGACTTCATGAAAGAGGGCGACACCGTAGAGGTGGTAAGCGACGCTTCAACCGAGACAGTGCTCTACGCCGAAATGCCCGTTAAGACAGTGCTCAAAATCACATACACAGAGCCCGGCCTTAAAGGCGACACAGCGACCAACACTCTTAAACCCGCCACAGTGGAGACAGGCGCAACAGTGCGTGTGCCCCTGTTTGTCAACGAAGGCGAGCTCATAGAGGTGGACACTCGCGACGGCTCATATGTAGGCCGCGTAAAAGCTTAATAATCACACTCCTACCCGCTCATGCGGCCAAATGCGCTTTCCGCAGCCGGCGGCAGCGAGCGAGATAACCCCGACTTTGAGGCATGCAGCAACAAAATTCGCCAATACTATTTTCAATAATAGTGCCCGTCTACAACAGGATAGACGAGGTGAGCGACCTACTGGAATCGCTCACAAAGCAAACCGACAACGGATTTGAAGTGGTAATGGTGGACGACGGCAGCACCCTGCCCTGCGGCGACATCTGTCGCCACTACGGCAGCACCCTGCGCCTCAAATACTATTTTAAAGAAAACGAAGGGCGAAGCATAGCCCGAAACTACGGTATAATCAGAGCCGACGGCGACTATTTTGTCTTCGTCGACTCTGATTGTGTTTTACCACCCGACTATATAGCCCGCCTACGCTCAGCGCTGAGCAGCAGCTATAGCGACTGCTTCGGAGGCCCCGATGCAGCCCACGACTCCTTCACCCCCACCCAGAAAGCCATCAACTTCGCCATGACAGCCTTCCTGACCACCGGCGGCATAAGAGGCGGCAAAGTGCAGCTCGAGAAATTTGTGCCCCGCACCTTCAACATGGGCTTCTCGCGCAAAGTCTACGAGAGTGTGGGCGGCTTCCGCGAAATGTTTAGCGAAGACATAGACATGAGCACCCGCATAAGGCTCGCCGGATTCACCATCGCCCTCTTCAGAGAAGTGAAGGTGTACCACAAACGGAGGGTCGACCTGAAAAAATTCTGGCGCCAGGTGCACATCTTCGGCATGTCGCGCATCACCCTGAAACTGCTCTACCCCGACTCACTGAAACTCGTACACACCCTGCCGGCACTCTTTGTGGTAGGCTGCGTGGCCCTCATAGTGCTCGCACTGACACTGAGCCCGTGGTTTATAGCCCCACTAATCCTCTATGTCGTAATGCTCTGGGCAAGCGCTCTGGCCTCCACCAAAAGCCTGAAAATCGGCTCAATGGCCGTGATAGCAGGCTTCATACAGCTCTGGGGCTACGGCACCGGCTTTCTGCGTGCCTTCATTTGGAAAATACTCCTTGGCCACGGCCGCGACCAAGCTCAAGAAATAGAAATGCGCCGAGGCAAATAAGGCCCCTAAAGCCGCCCTCTACGTAAGGCTCCCGAAGTCTCACCTCGACGCCCCCGCTCACACCATGATACTCAAACCAATAGCCTCCGGCCCTGCCGGTGAGGAGGCCGACAGCTCCCAATGCGCGGAGCCACAACCCAAAATTACAACACAGCGCATCAAAGATATGCGCCCCGACGACACCCCCAGAGAACGTGCCGAACGCCACGGCTGCGCCGTGCTCTCAGTGCCCGACCTTTGGGCCATAATTCTTCGCACCGGCACCCAAGGCAAGCCCATCACAGAGCTATGCCGAGAGCTCATGGCCGCCAACGACGACCACCTCACCACCCTGGAGCGCCGCTCACGTGGCGAGCTGCTCAACCTCAAGGGGCTCGGCCCCCTCAAAGTGCTTCAAATTCAAGCCGTCATGGAGCTGATACGCCGCTACTGCGCCGAAGCTCCACTCCAAAACCCAAAGGTGAAATGCAGCCGCGACATTTTCCAAATCATGCGCCCCAAAATCGGCTTCCAACCTCACGAAGAGATATGGGCCATGCTGCTCAACCGCCGGCTCGAAGCCACAAAATGCATCCAACTCTCCAAAGGGGGCACCACCTCCACAACCTTCGACATCAAAATCCTGCTCAAAGAGGCCATCTTGGAAGGCAGCTGCTCCATAGCCCTTTGCCACAACCACCCCTCCGGAAATCTTCAGCCCAGCGGCCCCGACGACAACATCACAAAGAAATGCAAAGAAGCCGCCGCCACCCTGGACATCACCCTGATTGACCACCTGATACTAACCTCCAGCACCACCGACTACTACAGCTATAGCGACAATGGCAGGCTTTAAACCCCGAGGGGCAGCGGTGATTTGAGAAGGGAGAAAATGAAAGAGCCGTGTGGAGTGAGAGAAATTTTTCGCAAAAAGTTTGGCAATGTGAGAATTGTTTAGTAATTTTGCACTCCGAAAAAGGTGCGCCCAAAGAGCATAAAACGGCTCGGCACCTGCAACCATACCAAGCAATAAATAAAAAAATCATACAGAAATGAAGAGAACTTATCAACCCTCGAACCGTCGCAGAGTCAACAAGCACGGCTTCCGCGAGAGAATGGCTACCAAAGACGGACGCAAAGTAATCAATCGTCGTCGCGCTAAAGGTCGTTATTCATTGACCGTAAGCGACCACATCGCAAGCAAGTAATTTGAAGCCCTGTAGAAGAGGGTAGACAATTTCCACCTTACAGATTCCTGCCGGCCTCTAAGCCTTGCAGGAATTTTTTTGCTTTTGAGGTAGATTTTTTGTAACTTTGCAGGCGTAAAACGCGCCCAATCAGGCTGCTAAACGCACCCCACAGATGGCCCCGAAAGAGCCCGCAAGTGGCGCCCGCAAAGCGCTGAAAGCGCAATCAGAATTCCGGTAACAGTCTTCAATAGAAATCAAAGTAAACAACAATAATTATGGCAAACAAAGCACTTTTAATGATACTCGACGGATGGGGTATCGGTCACCACGACAAAGGTGATGTGATTTTCAACACCCCCACTCCCTATATTGACAGCCTTTACAAAGATTATCCCCACTCACAACTTCTCACATGTGGCGAAGATGTAGGTCTGCCCAACGGCCAGATGGGCAACTCGGAAGTGGGCCACCTTAATATCGGTGCAGGCCGAGTGGTGTATCAAGACCTGGTGAAAATTAATCGCGCTATTGCCGACAAATCAATATTAAACAACAAGGAAGTGGTGAGCGCATTCTCATATGCCCGCGACAACGACAAAGCAATCCACTTCATGGGCCTGGTGAGCAACGGTGGTGTGCACAGCTCCCTCGACCACCTCTTCGCCCTGTGCGACATAGCCAAAGAATACGGCTTGGATAAAGTCTACATCCACTGCTTCATGGATGGCCGCGACACCGACCCGCACTCCGGCGCCGGCTTCATCAAAGAGCTTCAAGACCACTGCGCACAGTCGGCCGGCAAAGTAGTCTCCATCATAGGTCGCTACTACGCAATGGACCGCGACAAACGCTGGGAGCGTGTGAAAGAAGCCTACGACCTGCTGGTGGAAGGCAAAGGCACACAGGCCACCGACATGGTAGCAGCCGTTGAGGCATC
>CAYVAK010000030.1:7481-18262 GCA_964448425.1 uncultured Sangeribacter sp. | reverse complement strand
CGGTGTCGTATTGGGTGTGGTCGAGCGAATTGGCCCAGACAATTTTCAGGGCTTGCAATTTATCTGAGACGCCGAAAGTGCCGTAGGAATACCATATATCGTCGATATAGAGCGGTGTGATGGCGTAAAGGGCTGCAAAGAGGGCTGCCGTGATAAACAGCACTATTTTAAAGCAAGTTGCATTAGAGTTTCTGAAATTCATATTGAGGGAGAATTAAGCAGAAGGATGCGGGGAAGAGGGGTTGAGGGATGAGGTAAGAGGTAAGAGGTAAAAGGGAAGAGGGGTTGAGAGGAGGATTCAGAGGAGGGGTGCGAGAGGGGGTGTGAGGAGAGAGGGAGGGGATATTAGAGGAGCTTGATGTTGATGTAGCGTTTGGGGTTGGCTTTCACATCGTTGATAAGGGAGTCGATGTCGGCTGTGATGCGGTTGAGCTGGTAATAGAGCGTCGGGTCGTTCATCAGTTTGCCGAGGGTGCCGTTGGTAGAGTTGAGCTCGGTGGTGAGGGCCTTGAGGTTGTCGGTGACTTCGTAGACGTTCTGCATGGTGTTTTGCAGGGGGAGTCGATTGAGCTCGTTGGTGAGTGCAGTGAGGTCGGAGCTAACGGTTTTGATGTTAGAGGCGACTTCGGATGCGGAGCCCATGAGGGCGGGCACTTGAGAGCCGAGAGATTGGTTGAGGGTCTGGGAGAGGAGGGCGAGGTTGGAGGTGATACGGTCGATGTTGTCGAGGGAGTTGTTGAGAGCCTGTTTGCCGGTGAGGGTTGAGAGGTTGGCGGCAGTTTGGTCGAGGCGCATCAGGAGGCTGTCGACTCGAGGTAGTGCGTCGGTGACAGTGGGCATGATTTCGTTGGTGACGGTAGACATCATGCCGGAGTCGAGGGCGCCTTGGATGAATCCGTCGGCGGGCACCATTTTGGTGCTTTTACCCAAGATTAGTTCTATGGAGGGGCCACCGAGCAGGGCGCTGACAATGACGGCGCGGGAGTCGTCGGGGACTTGGAGTTTCTTGTCAAGTGAAACAGCCACTTTGATGAGGCCGGGCTTATCGTAGTTGAAGTCGATGCTGCGCACCTCGCCCACTTTGTAGCCGTCGACGGTGACGGAAGCGGCGGTTTCGAGGCCGGCCACGTTCTCGTAGTTGATGTAATAGAAAGTGCCGGGTTTAAATAGGTTTACGCCTTTGAGGAAGTTGATTCCAAAGTAAAGGATGATTAAGGCGACGATGACGCATACGCCGATGATAAACTCTTTGGATATTAATTTTTTCATATTCTATTGGTGCCTCTAAGGGCTGTTATATTTCTGATTATGAGTGATTTATTTTTGGCTACTAACTATAAAAGCTTCGGGGAATTTTTTCTTAACGTCTTTGAGGAGGCGGTTGATCTCTTCGCTGTCGGTGCTTTCGCCGTAGGTGTATTTGTAGATGTTGTCGCTCTTGGTGCAAGAGATGGGCGAGAGGCCGCAAAAGAGAGGATTGCTGCTTTTGAGGAGAGTTTCGGAGGTGAGGATTTGGATTTTATATACGGTAGACTTTTTGTCGAGCCTAACCACAGAGGAGGCTACGCCGGAGGTAGCCGATTTGTCGGCCTTGGCGGCAGCCTGCTTGGGAGTCTTTGCCGAAGATTTGCGCACCGGGGTCTGCTTTGCGGCGGGCTTCTGAGCCTGTGCAACAGCGGTTTGAGCCGGCTGAGCCTGTTGAGCCGGCTTTGCAGCTGGCTTCCGGGTGGTGGCTACCTGCTTTTGGGCGGTGGCAGCGGCGGTGTATTTGTTGGTGCTGTTGACAGAGGTAGAGGAGGCTACGAGAGGTGAAGCGGAAGCGGTCTGAGTGGACTTGGCTGCGGAAGCGGTCTGAGTGGGCTTGGCTGCGGCGGAGGCTTGCTTTTTGTTTTTGGGGTTCTTTTTGCTCTCCTTTTTATCTTTTTTCTTGTCTTTCTTTTTGTTTTTGGTTGCCTTATCGTTGTCGGATTGGGTGGCAGCGGAGGAGGAGTCATCGGTTAGTTGGTCGGCGGAGGAGTCGAGAAGGTAGTCGCGCGACTCGTTGATTACAGCCACTTGGTATTCTTGGTTTTCCGACTTGGCACGAGCGCGGTCGTTGCGACGGCGGCGGGCTGTGGCGGTGCCGGAAGAGGATGATGATGAGGGGCGAGAGGAGGAGGAGACGTTGGAGGTGGCCTTCCGGTTTTTCTCAGCGGGGGCGGCGGCCAGGGTCACCATGTCGGGCGAAGAGGGGGAAGTCTGTTCGGCGGCGGAAGCGGCGGGCGCTTTAGCTGTAGAGGCCGACTGGCGGCGTGCGGTCTTGCGCTCGGCCGAGAGGGCAGAGAAGTAAGTGTCTACGGCATTGGAGATTGCGGTGGCGAGCTTCTTTTGACCGCTGTCGCTACCGATAAATTCGGCCACTGTGGGGTTGGTAATGAAGTCGAGCTCTACGAGCACCGAGGGCATTGATGTGGCCCAGAGCACCCAGAATCCGGCTTGTTTGACACCGCGGTCGGTTCGGCCGGCCACTTTGACCATTTGGCGCTGCACGGCTTCGGCAAATTTGACGCTCTGGCTGAGGTTGGCTTTCTGAGCCATTTCAAAGATGATGTAGGACTCGTCGGAGTTGGGGTCGAAGCCGCTGTAGGCCGATTGATAGTCGGCCTCATAGGTCATCACCGAGTTTTCGCGGCGGGCCACATCCATGTTGTCTTTGTCTTTGTGGAGACCGAGGGTGTAGGTAGAGGCGCCGGAGATTGATTTGCGGTTGGGGTTCTTGAGGTCGACGGAGTTGGTGTGGATAGATATGAAGAGGTCGGCTTTGGCTTTGTTGGCCACATTGGCACGCTCCTGGAGTGAGAGGAATGTGTCGCTATTACGAGTGAGCACCACTTTGATGTTTTTGTGGTTGTCTTTCACCAATTTGGCGAGCTTGAGGGCCACACCGAGGTTCACATCCTTTTCTTTGACGCCGTTGTCTACAGCTCCGACATCTTTACCGCCGTGGCCGGCATCGATTACAATGGTGAATTCGGGGTCGGCAGCGCGGGCGGAAGAGAGGCCGGCGAGCAGAGCTATCAGTGTGATTAGGAGATATTTGCAATATATTTTGAAGTGCATAAAAATCAATTTCATGACTACAAAGGTAGTCAAATTTCTTGTGATGGGCAAACTGAGGGAAAATTGCGCCCCCCAATTGACCAAAATTCCTCCCATTTAGACCAATAGCGAGGGGCCGGAGAGGGCTATAGGAAGGAGTGATGAGAGGGGTGTAGAGAGGGCTGAAAACCTGCTGTAGGCGACGGCCCGGAGGAGGAAACAGGTGGCATAAGGCCTGCAAAGAGACAAAAAATCAACAATCACATAAAGTTGATTATCAAACCAATAGAGAATAGAGGTTAAAAAAATTATGAAAAATTTTGAAAAAAGACAATAAATAATTAAATTTACGCGTGCAACTACCTAAACGACTTGAGAATCTGTAGTGGACAGGAAACCTCTAAAGAAATCCTCTTAGAATCCTCTTAGAAATCCTCTTAGGAAATCTCCAATGAATCCTTTCAATAATCCTATTATGAGCTTAGAAAGGCACGGGCTACATAAGTGGATTTGACAATAATAAAACGGGCCTTACAACATCTTTTTTAATATGCGAAAGCTTTTTAACTTAGTGATAGCCATGGTGCTCGCATTGACCATATCAATGCCGGCCGATGCTGTCGCGCCAACTAACGGCGGAGGGCTGAAAGCTATGTCGCAACACGTATCGGCGGGCCGCCTGAAAGCCAAGAAAATGGGCAAGGGCGACGATGATATGACGGCGACATATCTGAATCCTACGGCTTTATCATCCCTTGCGGGGGGTGTGTATAAGCCCTCAAAGAGCAACACAGCCAAGCTCTATGAGATGCCCTCATCGAATGTGATGCATCAATTCCCCTCCTTAGCAAAAGCTGAAACCAACATTCCGATGTCGACCTATTACACCCTGGTGGTTTACTCCACCGGCTGGGACGACGAAGAGGACTATGGATATGGTTTCTACAGCTTTGCGCCCAACTCAAATGAAGCCGTAAGGCTCCGCACCCACGAAGACCTTGCGGTGAACGGCGGCGGTACCTACATTGGCAACAATGAGTATTTCTGCACCGTCTATGAGGTGGTGCAAGGTGGTGTGTATCTGGACCACTACACCTTCAACACTAACACTTGGAGAATGACCGGCTATGAGTATGGCACCGACCTTAAGACCATAGCCCGCGACTTGGCCTACGACCCCGACACCGAGCTGTGCTACGCCACCACTTGGAACGAGGACGGCTCTAAATATGTGTTCTCGGCAGTGAATCCGCGCACCTATACAGCAGAAGTAATCAACGAGGATATCCCTGAAACCATCTACGCCATCACCTTCGACGACAAGGGTGGCCTTTGGGGTGTGGGCCTGAGCGGTACGCTCTACTCCATCAACAAAGACACCGGCGAGATGACCGAGGTGGGCGACACCGGCGTGGTGACTACCTACACCACCGGCGGTACCTTCGACCCGGCCAGCGGCCGCATGCTTGTGGGCGTGATGCACGCATCTACTTCGGCGCTCTACAGCATCAACCTTCAGACTGCCGAGGCAGTGAAGGTGTACGACTATCCTAACCAGGAAGAGATTGTGGGCCCATGGGTACCGCAAGCCGAAGCTAAAGACAAGGCACCGGCAGCGCCCTCCAACCTTGCAGCCACATTTGAAAACGGCGACCTCTCGGGCAAGGTGACCTTCACAATGCCCACCACCTGCTTCGACGGCTCGGAGCTCAGCGGCTCGCTCGACTATGTGGTGAAGATGAACGGCAAAGAAGCAGCCAAAGGCTCGGCAGCAGCCGGCGAAGCTGTAGAGGCCAACGTCACCGTCCCCGCTTCAGGCAGCTATCTGTTTGTGGTTCAAGCCAGCAACAGTGAGGGCAGCTCACCCAGAGCCACCAAGCGCCTCTATGTGGGCCAAGATGTGCCCAAGCCCGTCAGCGCGGTGAAAGCCACCTATGAAGACGGCACATTTACAGTGAGCTGGGACCCCGTGACCGAGAGTGTGAACGGCGGCTACTTCGACCCCGAGAAGCTCTCCTACAAGGTGACACGCTATTGCAACGAATCTGAAGACAAAGTGGTGGCCGAAGCCAACACCTCAAGCACCGTAACCGACGCCATAACAGAGCCCTCTGAGCTTTCAGTGTTCTACTACGATGTTACCCCCATCTACAACGGTGAGAGCCTGGCCACAACCAGCTCCAACAAGACTGCGCTGGGCACCGCTACCCCCGACCTGAAGATTGACTTCAGATATGAAGACACCTCCTACCTGGTGAATGTGGTCAACAACAACAACGACAACACCTATTGGAAATGGGACGACAACTTCTCATACGACTATTCCGGTATGATTCTGAGCAACTTCTCATCGCACAAGAACGACGACTACATCTTCACCGTGCCTGTGTATCTGGAAGCTGAGCGCGAATACAACTTTGAGACAGCCATAGAGCTCTACAACAAATATTGCGCATCGCGCTTTAATGTGGTTCTGGCCACCTCTCCCACAGCCGACGGTGTGGTGGAAGAGATTGTAGCTACCACCTCTCTTAACTCCTCCAACAGCGGCAGCGTGGTTTCGCAACCCTTCAGTGTAAGCACATCGGGCACCTATTATATAGGTGTACACAGCGACATGACCAGCTCTCGCTACGGCCTGATATGCTACTACATGAATGTGCTCAAGGGCCCCATGTTGGCAGCGCCTTCATATTGCAACCTTGAGGTAACCAGCGACCCGAGTGGTGCCACCACATCCACCGGTAAGGTGGTAGCCCCGGGCCTGAGTGTGGCCGGCGACGACCTTATTGAAGAGGGAGCGCCCCTGACCAAGCTCGTGGTGCGCCGCGGCACAAGCACTGTCTTCAGTGTCGACAACCCGACCCCCGGCACCGAATATTCCTTCACCGACAAAGTGAGCTATGAGCACGAAGTGACCTACGTGGCCAGTGCTTACAACAAATATGACGAGGGCTACAAGACCAGCGTCACCACCTATCTGGGTGTGGCTAAACCGGCCTCACCGGCCAGCGCTTCGGGCCACCAGACCGAGAATGTGGGCGAAGTGACCCTTAACTGGGAAGAAGTGACCACCGACGTCTACGGCAGCACCCGCGACAA
Source organism: uncultured Sangeribacter sp. (assembly GCA_964448425.1). Classification (GTDB taxonomy): domain Bacteria; phylum Bacteroidota; class Bacteroidia; order Bacteroidales; family Muribaculaceae; genus Lepagella. The sequence continues at coordinate 12,082 of CAYVAK010000030.1, read as the reverse complement.
ATCGCTCGTGGTCTACGACCTTGCCAACTACGACACCGGCTCCTGGCAGCTCTTTGAAGAGGGTGTGGCCGAGCCGCCTCACACTTTCCAAGCCACAAGCGACGACGCCGAGCAGGCATTCCACAACTATCTGATTCTGGCTCGCACAAAAGCCGGCCGAAACAACACCGGCCCCGGCACCGGAGCCATTGCTGTGGGTAACCCCTACCTCACTCCCTACATGGAGCGCTTCTCACCCGAAGGCCTCTCCTACATCCTGGCCACAAGCTCCAACAATAGCCTCACCTCCTGGCGCTTGTATCAAGGCACCGACTACGACGGCAACCAAGGCTATCTGCGCTACGGCACCTATGTGGGCGACTACGGTCGTGCCTACACCGGTATCATCAATGTAGACTGCGACGAGCCTGAGCTCCGCCTCTTTGTCATGACTTTCGATACTGCCGAATCATACTTCGACATCTACATCAACCCCGACGGTGAAGGCTACGAGCCCTTCGTCACCGAAGTTAAGTTGGAAGGCGAAAACGGCGCGTGGACCAAGTTCTGCTATCCTCTCGACAAATACAAAGGCCGCAACATTGAGGTAGCTGTATGCGCAAGCATCCAAGACAAATTGTTCTGCATGGACGACCTCTCAGTGAAACCGGTGGTTCACAACAATGTAGTGGTAAGAGGCCTCACAGTGCCCTCTAAGATGAACGCACTCGACTCTTACGAAATCACAGCCGAAGTGTTTAACGACGCTGTCGACTTGGCCAACTGCACCGTAGAGCTCTATTGCGGCGATAAGTGTGTAGACAGCAAGGAAGTGAAACGCATCCCCTCCGACACCACCGCTACCGTGACCTTCGAGCACACCCCCGGCCTCTTCACCGGCGAAGATGCTCAAGTGGGCTACTATGTGAAAGCTATCATGGAAGGCGATGAATATGAAGCCGACAACATCTCCGCCACTCAGTATTCCACCATACTGCGTCCCAACGCTCCCGGTGTAGACCTGAGCATGCAGACTGTTGACGACAACAAGAGCCGCAAACTCATGTGGAGCACTCCCGACCTTGGCGGCGGCAGTGTGGAAGTGACCGAGAGCGTGGAAGAATATCCCGCATTCTCCATCGGCCTGCCCCACTCTAAGGTGGAAGACGACAGCATAGGCGACTGGACAGCTGTAGACCGCGACGGCAGCAACACCTGGTTTAACGCAGGTTTCAAAAATAACCCTAACGCCAAAGCTCCTATGGCAGTGATAGTTATGAACCCCGATGAGCTCGGTGTAGTGAACTACGAAGACGACGAAGACAACGAATGGCCCTACTACCAGGCTCGCACCGGCAAACAATACTTCGCATTCTACGATGCTCAGAACCCGCCAAGCGACGACTGGTTGATCTCACCCAAGCTCTCCGGCGAGGCTCAGACCATCACATTCTATGCTCAGACATTTAAAGGTGAATTTGGCTACCAGGCAATGGAATTCCTCACATCTTCAACCACCACCGACCCTGACGAGTTTACTCTGGTCGACACCGTAGACAAAGTGCCTGTAGGTTGGACCGAATATAGCTACGAAGTGCCCGCCGGCACCAAGTATTTCGCCATCCACAACATCACCGAGGATGTGTTTGCCCTCATGGTCGACGACCTGACATTCCGCACCCCATCGCCCTTCGCCGACTACGAGCTCCAGGGCTACTACCTCTATTGCAACGGCGACCGTGTGAACCGCTCACCGATGTCGGCCATATCCTATGACATTGACTATCAGACAGAATACGACCGCGACTACTATGTGACCGCCGTCTACAAAGACCATGGCGAGTCCGACCTCTCCAACTGCATCTCCATCAAGGGTGTATCGGGAGTAGAGAGCCTCACCGCCGGCGGCCTCCTGGCCATTGGCAGCAAAGGCGAGATAGTGGTGAAAGGTGCTGAAGGCAAGCTCGTTAGCGTAGTGACCGCATCAGGCATCAAGGCTGCTCAACTCATAGCCACATCTAATGTACAGAGGATAGAAGCCGGCGCCGGCGTCTACATCGTAAGCGTGGGCGGCAAGAACTTCAAGGTAGTGGTAAGATAGCCCCGGAGGCCATCGCCACTCCCCTCCCCCCCGTTTTACGATACTATCCCCGATAAGCAACGTAAACCCCAAACTTCCCCGTTTAGCAACGTAAATTTCCATTAATAATGGAGGTCGGCACAAGCCCAGGAGCTCGTGCCGACCTTCACTTTTTTTATGGACAGACACGTTGAACCATGTCATAGTCTGAAATGTCTGCGTAACTTGTCGACACCGACTTTGTGTTTCTCTGAATTTTTATTTTTCAGAATAGAGATGTTTTGCAATTTCCATTTTACAGAGGGATATGTTTCAAGATTTCCGGCGCAGCATTTCAACCAATCCGGATTTCCTTCCTCGAAGCTTATGAGGAATTGCTTGTCTTCGTCGGTAAGATTTCTGTTCACAATCGAAATGAGATTTGATCTCGCTTCCTCATAATCTTGATAAGAGAATGGGATGTCAGTCATTCCATTAAACTGGTTTTCCATTGCTTCCGATTGGTCGACCGGATTTGGAGCTAAAGATTCCACAATCGGCTTGTCGCTACCAAGCAGACAAAGCATGAAGCCTGATTTTACAGAATTAAATTCCTTGTCGGCTATTCTTCGGCAATCAAAGAGGTCGCGTGGATGCTGGCGACTAAGTGCCGCACAAATTTTGCCTCCGAATAGCTGACCCCATGAGACGATGTTGGCAAAGCAGTTGAGATGAAATGTTTCCCTTGCAGTTTCGCATAATTGCATTACAATAGGAGGTTCAATCACTCCACGCTTTGTACCATTGACTTCCAATTTTATCTTTGTGCCGTCCTTGAAGCATTCCAGTTTACAGACATTCGATTTATGGATAACTTTAATTCCTGACACCGCCTGTTCTATCTCTTTCTTCAATTCAGACAGGTGGGCATTAATTTCATTCAGGCTCTCTTCCCGGCCCTTCAGGGGGATATAGGTCAAGTCTATATCAACTGATAGACGTTCAAGATTTCGATAAAACAGGTTGATTGCAGTTCCGCCATGCACAGCGAAGTCTTTAATACGGAACACAAGAGGCATTATACGAATCATCAACGCTACTTGACGGCGATATACATCATTCATATCTTTCCAATTCTTTAGGCACAGTTATACGATAGGTTGAATTATAGACACCATCTTTAACAAGCTGCAATTTTGATGTTGTCAATCCGATTTTTTTCAGGTCAAGCATCTCCACCCAATAATGGCCGGCTTTTGATGCCATATAAAGAAACATCCTCTTTATTTTCTGTGAAGATGTGTTTTCCAATGTCCGTTGCACTCTTTCAGGGTCAAGAGCGGTCAGTTGCTCCATTATATAGTAAAGATCCATATAATTGTAGTATTTCGGCACAAGATGCAAACACTCCATAAATGCAAGTTCAGGTGACGATACAGAGACATACAGCCCTCTCGCTTTCATCTCTATCGTCATAGGCAATTGGAATACCGATGTCTTGAAGTACACCATATTCAAATCAAATTTATCGGAATTCATCCATACCAACGAGCCTGACTTTGCTCCGGTTACCATAAGGTTTGACTTACCCATAGGAACATAATGACTGAATCCCTGTAATTCGAGAGCCGAATGAGCGGCAATCCTAACAGACTCGCCAAACTGACGATTATACGAGCTGACCGCAGCGAGTGCCGACAACTTCTCACCATGTCTATACATCACACCGTGTACCAGCATATCGAGCCAACCCGAATCGCGGTAGCTTTTCGTAAGTTGTGCCGAATAGCCATTCTTGACCAACCATCCGGAAAAAAAGAGTCCTCCGGGGATGTTTTCCGAAAGCAGTCGGTTGAGTTTCGATGTATTTTCTAAAGCCATACTATATAATACTTGCATAATATCAACCGCAAAATTACCGAAAAATTTTAGGATGAGCAAACTTTTTAGTTGAGATTTCGATAAAATGAGGGTGTGTAATAATTCAAATAAGATGTGATAGGAGGCATTGGGTGTAATAGGCTGGCGGGCAAGCCGAGAGGTCCGATTTTGGCCTGATGACAAAAAAAGCCGCACAAAAGTGCGGCAGGTGGAGGTGGAGGGGATTGAACCCTCGTCCAAACGCGTAACCAATAAGGTTTCTACATGCTTAGTCATCGACTTAATTGTCGGGGGCAGGCAGGCTCGCGACTACCAACCTGACCCTTATCCTCTAAATTTCAGAAGCGCGGCGAGGCGACGCTCTTCCAATTCTCGAATTTCTCAGCACCACCTGATCCAAACGTCTCGAGACGGGGCAATGGGGTGATGTCTCGTTTCCTCCCACTTTGGAGGAAATAAAGCGGTCCTACTGTACTTCAGACTACGCAGCGAGAGCGTAATTGTTATTTTCGCCAGTTATAGGTCGATACCAAATGATTAAAGAGCGTAGGCACCATAGCTCTGCATGCTTCCTTACCGCTTCCCACGCTGTCAAAGCCAAGTCACCCCCGGATTTGCAGGCTTTACAGAAGCCTTGGTAAAGGATTGCAAAGATACAAAAAATTCCTCACCCACCAAAATC
>CAYVAK010000030.1:0-7381 GCA_964448425.1 uncultured Sangeribacter sp. | reverse complement strand
TGGGGACGGGAATTTTGGAACGTTATTTGTTATGGAGGTAGGAGCGGATGTGTCGGCAATAGCTCCGAAGGGGGGCGGCAATAGCTCCGAAGGGGCCGGTTGTAGCCCTCGGAGGGGTGCCGACGGCTTCGGCCGAGCGCACACTCGGTGGCGCATTTCGCTTAATTATCAAGATTTTAAACCCTTACAATATCCTTTTACATGGGAAAGAAGCTTCAACTACCCGCTAAGCTCGCAGAGGCCCGACAGTGGACCGAGCAGGGTTGCCTTAGCCTTGCTATTGCGCTTATTAATGAGGCCAAGAGTGAATGTGGCATTATGTTTAACGACCCTGACTTTGAGGCGGCTCAGGCCACCTACAAGAGTCTGTTGCACTATTTTGGCGAGGGAATGGCCGACCCGCAGCGCTCGGCGGTCTACGAGGGGGTGAAGGAGGCGGTGGTGCGCCACCTTGACCGCTGCGACTATTTCCTGAATGCCAAGGAGACCGACACGCGCTATTTCTCGCTGGCTCGCACCCACCTCTCGCGCCCCAATGCGGTGGAGCAGCGGCTCAAAAGTGTGCTGACGGCTCGCCGTGCCGTGCAGCTCGATGAGGAGGCAGGCGGCTATAATGTGCAGCTACACAGTGAGATGGAGTATGAGCTCACGGGGCTGTTTGAGGCTCTGTGGGCGAAGCAATTTCTCAGTAAGAGCGAGGAGTCGCAGCTGCTCGAGGCTGCCGCGGGGAGCGACTATGAGAGCTTGCAATATATAATTGTCGGCGCCCTGTTTATGGGTAGCTTGGAATATCTCGACAGCTCAAAGCTTCGCCTGCTGCTCCACATCTACTTGGAGGCGAAGGCCGACGGAGTGAAAGCGAGGGCTCTGGTGTGTGCCATTCTGCTCACAGAGAGATATGCCGATCGCATCGCCGCCAATAAGAAGCTCGTGGAGCTCATGGAGGCGGTCAAGGAGAGTGAGGGCTTCGAGGAGGGATTCCGCGAGAGCGCGCTCAACCTGATTCGCACCCGCGACACCGAGCGCATCAACAAGAACATACAGGAGATCTTCATACCTGAAATTAAGAAGATTAGGCTCGACATAGAGCGTAAGCTGGGCGAGATGGCCGAGACGGCCACGGACAATCCCGAGGAGCTCAACCCCGAGTGGGAGGCGCTGCTCAAGGAGAGCGGCCTGGATGAGAAGATGCAGCGCATCACCGAGCTGCAAATGGAGGGGGGCGACATCTTCATGGAGGCGTTTGCCAAGATGAAGGAGTTCCCGTTCTTCTATAAGGAGGCCAACTGGTTTCTGCCCTTCGATGCGTCGCGCAGCGAGATTCACGCCATAGGGAGCGACCTGCCCGCCGGAATGATGGATATGCTGGCGCCCAATCAGCTGTTTTGCAACACCGATAAATACTCGTTTGCACTGGCGCTGTGCCGCCTGCCGGAGGCGCAGAAGGCTATGATGAACGAGCAAATCAGCGCCCAAATGGGGCAGTTTGACGAGCTGAAAAAGAGCTCCCTCTCCCCTTCCGACAGCTCCATGGCCACCGAGATTTCCATCTTCATAAAAGACCTTTACCGCCTGTTTAAGCAGGGGGCCAATATGCGCAATGTGGCCGATGTGTTTAGTAGCCGCATGAATTTCACCGCTCTGCCGGTGTTTGGCGCCACCGTCAGCGACGCCGATTCGCTCAGGCTGCTGGGCGAGTTCTACTTCAAGCGCGGCTACTGCGACGATGCCATAGCCATGTTTGAGCCGCTGCTCGCCATCATGGAGGAGAGCGGCGAGGCCGACGAGGATATGGTGCAGAATCTGCTCGAGAAGTTGGCCTACTGCTACCATAAGATTGGCAACGTTGACACCGCTCTGAAGCTCTTCCACAAGGCCGAGCTCATAGACGACGGTAAGCTCTGGCTACTCAAGCAGTTGGCCGGATGCTACCGCGAGAAGGGCAACTACAGCCGGGCCCTTGACTATTACCGCCGGGCAGAACTCGCCGCCCCCGACAATCTGAACCTTAACATGCAGATAGGCAATATGTTGCTGTCGCTATCCAAGCCGGCTGAGGCGGTGAAGTATTACTATAAGGTGGCCTATCTGGATGAGGGCAACATTAAGGCGCTGAGAGCTGTGGCTTGGTGCGAATTTATGATGCACAACTTCGACAAAGCTATAGACAACTATCTGAAAATCACGGCCGATAAGCGAGCCACAGCCAACGATTCGCTCAACCTGGGCCATGTGTATCTGGCGCAGGGACTCATCAAGGAGGCGCTGGCGAGCTACCGCGACTACTTCAGCGGTCAGGGTGGCGAAGGGCGAGCCCTGCGCTTAATCAAAGCCTTCCGCGACGATGAGTCGGCCTTGAAAGCAGCCGGAGTGAGCGCCGAGACTCTCCGCTTCATTATCGAAAGCATTTTGGCATAAGCCCCGGGAGGATGTTTTTCTGGAGGGGGACTACAGGTCGTCGAAGGCGTCGGGAGGCGGCAGTTGGGCGTCGGTGATTTGCATCAGGCGCCGGCGCTTCTCCTGTTGGGCCACATCGTCGAATAGGCCCGGCTGCGTCACTCGCGAGCTGACGACCTTGGGCACCAGTATGCCGGCACGCTTGTAGCGGTAGCCGTTGCGAAAAATGCCGGTGAGCAGGCGGTCGGCCTCGGCGGCTATGGTGGGGGTGTAATCGGTGGGCTCGCTGAGCTTTGAGCGGGCCATATTGCTATATTGCGGGTGCTCGGGGTGATGGCGGTTGGTGGCTATAAACAGTTCTATTTCAGCGGCTCGCAGATGTTGAGCGCGTAGCTGTCGGCAAATCTTGTCGGCAAAGGAGCGCACAATGTTGCGCATATCCTGGAAGGCTTCCACATCGTGGGGGAAGGTGCGCGAGAGCATCATCGACTTGTTGGCGGCCTCGCGGGTCTGCTCAATGCAGGGCTCGCCACGGAGCTCGCGCCAGGTGCGCTCTATGGTGATGTTGCCGAAAATCTTGCCGAGCTTTTCGCGCGAGAGGAGTGCGAGCTCATGAGCGGTGGTGACACCGGCAGCGAGCAGACGCACGGCATTCTGCCTGCCCACACCCCACACATCGCCCACGGCGGTGAGCTGCAAAGCCTTCTGCACCTTCTGAGGGTCGGAGAGCAGGCACACACTGTGGAATCCGGGGTAGCGCTTGGCAAACGAGGCGGCCACCTTGGCCAGAGTCTTGGTGGCGGCAATGCCCACCGACACCGCTACGCCCACATCGCCCAGCACCTTCTCCACCACATAGCGGCCATACTCCTCGAGATTGCCCAGCTCCTCGGGGGCCTCGAAAAAGGCTTCATCCACGGAGTAGATTTGCAGGCGTCCGCTCAGCTCGGAGAGCGACTGCATCACCTTGGCGGAGACTTCGCGGTAGAACCGCAAGTCGCCCGAGAGAGCCACCACACCGCGAGCCTCGGCCATCTCCTTCACCTTGAAATAGGGCACACCGCGCCTTAGGCCCAGCGCTTTAGCCTCATTGGAGAGCGCCACGGCACAGCCGTCGTTGTTGCTGAGCACAATCACGGGCCGGCCGTGCAGCTCAGGATGCCGAAGCCGCTCGCACGACACAAAGAAATTATTGCAATCTACTAATCCTATCATCGCCTTGAGGGTGAGGTGAGCAATTCTCACTACAAAATTAATCAAAATAGCAATTATTTTGCTACCTTTGTGCGGACAAACTGTAAGGATAACTCTATTACATCACTTTAAGTGGTTCCTTCAGCAATGCTAACTCTTTCACTGAATCGGGCTTACAGCCTGACAGTTAACCTATTTTCGACTTATAACTGACATACACCATGTCACTTTCACTCTCGGGCCTCGAGCCCTCTTATTTGCCTCTGCTCAGCTTCATTATACCGATGTATAATTGCCGAGCATACATAGCTGCTTGCATCGACTCAATCACAAGCCAGGGTGTGAGCGAGGCTCTCTATGAAATTATAGTAATCGACGACGGGTCGGCCGACTCGGGGTCGGAGGTGGTGGAGGGCTTGCAAGCCGTTCACCCCAACATCAGTCTGCTACGGCAAGCCAACGCCGGGCAGTCGGTGGCACGCAACCGCGGCCTGGATGTGGCCAAAGGTGAATTCCTCTTCTTTGTAGACGGCGACGACGAACTGGTGGCAGGCACTCTGCCGCAGATTATGCTCACTCTCAGGGAGCTACCGCAAGAGGTTGAAATACTGTCGTTTGACACCTCCGCAGAGCGCGCCTGCACCGACTTCAGAATCCAAGCCACCCGGAGCGGGGCGGCAATCTACACCGCCTACCCCTGCAACAACGGTGCCTGGGGAGCCATATTCCGTCGGTCGTTTCTTCAGCAGAGCGGCATCAGGTTTGTGGAGGGAAGGCTTTCGGAAGACGCCATGTTCACCGTGGAGTGCATGCTGGCAGCCCGCAAGGTGAGTAGAGTGCCGGCCATTGTCTACCGATATGTGCGCCACCCGGGCTCCACCACCACCAGTCGCAAGAGCGCGCATATGCGCCGCTATATCAGCGACTTCCGATTCGTGATAGGCTATCTCACCTCCCTCATTGAGGCCCACTCGCCCGGCCTGCTCCCCGCCGAGCGCCGCCGCTTTGAGCAGAGCCGCGACACCTTCATCCTCTTCCTCTACATCCGCATGGTGCGCGCACGCCTCTACGAGGAGGAGATTACCGAGGTCACCGCCTCGCTGAAGGCACAAGGGCTCTACCCCTTCAAGTGCCCCATCAGCTCCCTGCAATATCGGTGTCTGCACTTCATTATCAACCATTTACCGCTATTTCGATTAGCCGCTAAGGCCTACAGATGCATAAAACGAAGTTAACCCTATGAACCACAACATCTTAATACTCTCGGTGGGCAAACGTGTGGAACTCGTCAAGGAGTTTCAGCAGGAGCTCCGGCAGCGCTATGCGGAAGGGCGTGTGCTCACCACCGACATAAACCCGCTCATGGCCCCGGCAGCCCATGTGAGCGACGGCTACTTCACAGTGCCCCGCGCCACAGCCCCCGACTATGTGAGCGCAATCATGGATATCTGTATCAATCAGCAGGTTAGACTCGTAATACCCACCATCGACACCGAGCTATTGGTGCTCTCGCGGGCTCGCGAGGAGTTTCGGAAAGCGGGCGTAGTGGTGGCAGTGGCCGCCGAAGAGTTTGTGAGCCAATGCCGCGACAAGAGGCTCACCCCGCAGCTGCTGAGCTCGCTGGGCATCAAGGTGCCCTCGCGCCGCGACATCCACGCCCCCGTCTACCCCATGTTCGCAAAGCCATACGACGGCTCGCTGAGCCGCGACACCTCCGTGATAGCCAAGCCCGGCGACATCACCGAGCAGATTCGCGACAACTCCAAGCTCATATTCATGGAGCTTATCGACAAGGAGCAATTCAGAGAATACACCCTGGATATGTACTACGGCCGCGACAACCGCGTCAAAGCCATTGTGCCCCGTGAGCGCATTGAGGTGCGCGCCGGCGAAATCAACAAAGGCCGCACCTGCAAAAACTGGATTGTCGACTTTGTGCACTCCCACATGGACCACCTCGAAGGGGTGATCGGCCCAATCGGTTTCCAGCTCTTTGCCAACAACGACACCCACGAATTAATAGGCATAGAAATCAACCCGCGATTCTGCGGCGGCTACCCCCTCGCCTACCATGCCGGCGCCAACTTCCCCCGCCTCCTCATAGAGGAATATATGCAGGGCCTCACCCCGCAATACTCCCAAAGCTGGCAAGACAATAAGATTATGCTGCGCTACGACAGCCACGTGATAATCTAACCTCCGCCCACTCTTCGGGGCTCATCAATGCGCACCTAAGCCACCCTCCAACACTCTGATGCACACCAAGATAGACATCTCAATAATAATACCTGTATATAAGGTAGAAGCCTACGTGGGCCGCTGCCTCGACTCCCTCACAAGCCAAGAGGGGCTCGAGGACCTGCACACGGAATGTATAATAGTAGACGACTGCTCGCCCGACGCCTCAATGCAGGTGGTGCGCAGCCGCCTGGCCACCTACCAAGGGCCCATAGAGTTCCGACTGATGCAAACACCCGGCAACTCAGGCTGTTCCGCCGCTCGCAACCTGGGCATGGACCAAGCCCGCGGCACCTACCTCTGCTTCATAGACAGCGACGACTATCTGACGCCCGGTGCCATCCGCAAGCTTTGGACCCAAGTGGAGCAGCACCCCGGTGTCGACCTGGTGCTCGGCACCTCCGAATTCCTGCGCAAAGAGGCCCTCACCCCCGGCTACCACTACCCCTTCCTCAAATTCGGCAACTACACCGAAAGCACCTCCCAGATACGCAAACACTACTTCCGACTCTCACCCGTGGTTTGGGACAAGCTCATCCGCCGCGACATCATTGAGCAAATCCACCATAGGCTGCCGCCCTTGCCTCTCCACGAAGACCTCCAATTCTGCAACCAGCTCTACGAGCATATCCACACCCTGGCCGTGGTGCGCGACACCACCTACATCTACTGCATCCACCCCGGCTCAATCATGACCGAAAAGACACAAGCCGACTCCTACCGCGCCACTGTCAGCATCCTGCGCACCATGATAGAGACACGCACCCGGTTCGACCGCCCCCTCCTCTTCTATATAGCCCGCAAAATCTACACCCTCCGCTACATCATCACCAACAATAACGAAGTCAGCAAAACCAATAACCCTGAAGTAACTTATACAACAACCGAAACCGCCCAAGCCCCGGACGCCACACTTGCGAAAGCCCCGGACCCGGAAATAGAGCGAGCCTTACAGCGACAATTAATCCGCAAACTACCCTTCTACTACGCCCTCCCCCTGCGCTACATCTACAGCTCGCGACTTGTAGCCATCATCTTCGCCCGCATCTACCGCTCATACACATAACGGTAACATTAATGTCGAGTTTCTGCAACATTAACTCCGAGTTTCTGCAACATTAATGTCGAGTTTCTGCAACATTAATGTCTCAAATACGGGAGTTATTGTAACATTAACCCCACAAAGAAAAGAAAAGTAAAGTAAAGTAAAGAAAAACAACAACACATTATATATATAATAATGCTGTTGTTGTTGTTGAAATAAAAGTAAAGCAAACGAAAACACGCGCGCACACATTCTCAACAACAACAACAGCAACAACAACAATTAAAAAAATAAATTAATCGTGTAGGTGGGTGAGAGTTTGATTTATACGAAGGCGCAAGTTGTGAATCGGTGAGCTACCACGAATTTCTACCTTCGGCAGAAATTCTCTTTAGTCGGAGCCTTCCGGGGAGACGTCCGTTCGCTTTGCTCACTACCTTTCTCCCCGGTTACCTACTACCGGCGAACCTCTCGGCTCGCCTCAGCCATCCACCGACACACACATCG
>CAYVAK010000029.1:0-18862 GCA_964448425.1 uncultured Sangeribacter sp. | reverse complement strand
GCGTCCCATGTGATGGTCACTTCGCCCCAGTTTTCGGGATTCTCTGTCACTTGTATGTTGGTAGGATAGCTCGGGCGGTTGATGCCGAAGAAGGCTATATCTTCAGTCTCTCTACCGGTGCCTTTGGAGTTCTTGCAGTATACGGTGTAGAGGTGAACGCCTTCGGTCATGCCGGAGTCTTCAAACTCTAATTCAGAGCCTATTGCGGGGTTGCTGAAGGTGTGTACAGCCACGCCGTCGCGATAGAGCACAGCGCCTGTGAGCTCTTCCAGAGTCTCGCCGGCTATGGTCTTGGTCGGGGTTGTGAATTTAATCACGCCCTTGAGCTCGCCGTTCCAGTCGGGAGAGATCTTAAGGTCGGTGGCCGGACCGGGCACTCCGGGGTCGATAGCGGCCGAAATCGAGAAGTTGTCGACATCTACCGATGAGGTTGTTGAGGTGTTGGGGTTGGTGGCGTGGAAGCCGAGGTAGTATTCACCTGCTTCAGCCACAGTGAAGTATTCTTTGAGGAGCACTGCATTGGCTGAGCCGGTGCCGGTAACTCCGTAGAGAGGAATTACGTTGGTGGTCATAGCCTCTACTGTGGGGGTGTCGCCGAGCCACAATTCAAGGTCTTTCTCTGTGGCGTTGCTGCGGTCAAGATAAGTGCTGAATTGAGTCTTGTAGTATTGGCCTGCTTCCAAGTGGATAGGCGGTGTGATGAGCCATTCATCCATGGGCTGGTCGAAGCCGGGATAGCAGTAAATCACACCGGAGTTGGTGTTCAGACCCCATCCATAGCCATCCATGCCACCATCTATTATTGTGTAGCCGTCGAGGGCGTCGGAGGCGGTGAAGTTGTTGGTGTAGGGAGGTTCGATTATCATTACGCCCATCTCTTCTGTCACACCTTCGCCTTCAGCGGTGAACGGTACGAACTTGTAGATGTTCTGCACACCGTTGGCCACTTCAATGTCGATGGAGCATTCAGCTCCGGGGGTGGGATTGTCGATGGTCTTAAACAGCACGGCGTCTTTGTAGATCTCTATCTTGGTGAGCGATTCGAGCTGTTTGCCGGCTATGTTTTTGGCCGGGGCCTTAAATGTGAGCACTGCCTTTGTGGTGTCTACCTTGTCGAAGGTGGTCACAATGTCGGTGACTGCGTCGGGCAGATTTTCCGACACTTCTTCAACTGTGAAGTTGGTGAATCGCAGCAGGTTGTAGGTGTATGTGTCGTCGGGGTTGGCCGAGTGGATACCTACAAAGTATTGCCCTGTCTCGGGCACATTGAAGTATAGGTAGCGTTCAGAGGCAGCTGTGTTGGAAATCCACGACAGGGGCATAATTTCTGTGTCCATTGCCTCCGGATAGGGGTTCTTGCCGTAGCTTAAGCCCATACCTACCGAACCGTGCGACGACCAAGCATTGGTGGTGAGCTTGTAGTATTTACCGGCTTCCATCTTGATGCCCGGGGTTATGGTCCAGTCATTACGGTTGTTCATGTTGTAATAGCCCAGGTTGTTGTATTCAATGGTACAACCGGTAGATGCTTGAGATTCTGTGCCGTCAATATCGAAGTTGGTCCATTCGTAAGCCTTGGCTGTGCTGTCGAAGTACACTCCGTAAGGCACAGTGTTGTTGAGGCTTATAGCGTTGGATGTGCCCACTTTAGTGGTGGCCGATTCGGTGACGGCATTTACCACATAATAGTACATGATAGGAGCGTCGGTCAAAAAGCCTTCGTCGTCTACAGTTGTGGCTTCCAGCCCTGTAGCCACCTCTTTCTTGTCGGGGTAGCGGGTCACGGTGTAGGTGGCACCCTCAACGGCATATCTCGACCAGTCGAGTGTCACTTTGCCGTCGGTGTATTTTGCGTAAACCAGGTAGTGTAGACCGCCGTTCCATTTGTGGTCGGCGCCGGTGTAGCCGCTGCCCAGGTCAAGGTCGGCTTCTACCGAGCCACCGTTACCGGTGCTGTTGACCGATAGGGCGGTCAGCGTGTAGCTTGTGGCTTGCGGGAAGTTGACCACTTGCTCCACTTTCTGGCCGGCTGTAAGGCCGCTGAAGGTGGTGATAAGTGTTTCGCCGCTCTTGAGCTGCACGTCGAATGTGCCGGTGAGGTCGTCGCCGCCATAGGTCTTGGTAGGCGCGGTGAATTTCACTGTGGCTTGCTTGCGGCCGCTGGCATCGGGAAGCACTTCCAGATCATCTACTGCTGCCGGAGCCAGGAGTGAATATTCTTCAATTCTGAATTTCTGGAAGTAGAAGATACCACTACCGCCGGGCGAGTTGTTGTTCACTGCCACATAGCGAGTCTTGGCCTCTGTGGGCGTGTACTCGAAGGTGAACGGTGTCCAAGTGGAGCGAGGCACTGAGGCGTTGCTGCCAATCTCATCGCCATCGTAGGTGAAGGTCAGTGAGCCGGGCTCTCCTTCGGCTGTTGCCAAGAAGATTCTCACTTTACCCACTGTGGCGTTTTGCACTTTGGCGTTGAGTGTAATCTTGTAAAGGCAACCGGGTTTAAAGTCTACTTCAGGGAAGAATACCGATGCATTCGACACGGTCGATGCATTGATACGACTTACTCGGAAACCGTTTGAATAATAGTTCCACTTTTGCGTACCATTGGGTGTGGTGCCCGGCAGAGAGTTGAGCTCTGCTGTGCTCGAACAAGCGCAATAATACGGAAGCGAAACGCCCGCTTTTGCTTCGGGTGGTGCTATTGCCAGTAGTAAGGCTAATAGCGACATGAGATAGAATTTCCGCATGTTGTTGTTATTTAAAAGGTTAGTAATTAAATGAGTCATTGTCGGGAGGATGCACCCTTGGCAGTTAAGGTCCTCTGTGATGCAACCTGAGTCTTTGATTGTCAGTTGAATAAATAGAGTCTGATTCTTGGATTGATGTTGATTATTCCACAAGAGAATTTCCCGAATCGAGTCTACTTTATAGAGCTTCCATGAAACACCGACAAATTTAGAAATTTTAAAGGTAGAGTGGAAATTTTAAATGTTAAATATAGTTAAATTAGCATCGTTACACTGCTTCGCGCGTTCCGATTCTCCCTCCGAGCCCCTTCGCCTCGCCCAATTGTCGACGGTTTGATGCCCTCCGACGGCTTTTTCGCCCGGACATACCTAATCACCCATTGAAGCCGGAAATATCCGGCAGAGGCCATCCGCCCTTCGGCTCGCAAAATTTTTGTAAATTTGCACCAATTATGTATAATTTGAGGCCCGCGCACCTCCCTGATATGCGCCCCGAGCATTTATTCTTTTGGAGGTGAAGCCACAGATGTTATGACGGAAAGTAAACATATTCAGACAAATAGCCTTACTCTGGGCGAGGCCTACAGAGCCTTGGTTAAGCTCGGACTCCCGGTGCTGGTGACGCAGCTGGGCGCTATTCTTGTGGGCTTTGCCGACACTATGATGATTGGCGCTTATGGCACTAATGAACTGGCCTCGGCGGCTTTTGTCAACAATTTCTATATGGTGCCGATGATGATGCTCATGGGCTTCTCCGGCGGCCTCACTCCGCTCATCGGCGCTCTCTTTGGCAAGTGTGCCTACCGCGATATTGGCAGTATGCTCAGGGTGGGGGTGCGCCTCAACCTGCTGGTGTCGCTGGCCTTTGTGCTGATTATGGGGGTGCTCTATTTCTTTTTGCCATGTTTCGGGCAAGACCCGGTGCTGCTGCCCTTTATTCGCCCTTACTATTTGCTTGTGCTCTTTTCCATGCCCTTTAGTGCCCTGTTTTTTGCCTGCCTGCAAATGAGCAACGGGGTGAACGACACGGCCACCCCCATGTGGACCATTATCGGTGGCAACATTCTGAATGTTTTGGGCAATTATGTGCTGATATTCGGCCACTTCGGCATGCCGGAGTTGGGGCTTACCGGTGCCGGTGTGAGCACACTCTTGGCCAGGGTGGCTTCGGCTTTGGTGATGTGGCTGGTGGTGACTCGTAGCGGCAAGTTCCGCGCCTACCGCGAGGGGTATAGAGCCCTTGAGGCGGCGCAGGCCTCCGATATGCGCCGACAGATATTCCGCACCTCCTGGCCGGTGATGCTTCAGACAGGCATAGAGTGCTTCTTGTGGGCTCTGGGGGCTGTGGTGTGTGGCTGGTATGGCAAACAGCAATTAGCCGCCTATCAGGTGGTGCTCACCATCAGCCAGTTGGGCTTTATGACCTATATGAGTGTCACCACGGCTGTCTCAATCAAGGTGGCCAACTATGCAGGCACCGACAGTGTGCACCCCATGCGGGTCACTACTCGGGCCGGCTTGCACATCACGTTGGCTCTTGCCACACTGGCTTCGCTGCTCTTCATTCTGTTGGGATCGTGGATGGTGGGCGGCTTCACTGCCGACGCTCAGGTGAGGAGCCTTGCGCGGTTGCTGATTCTGCCGCTGGTGGTCTATCAGTATGGCGATGCCATTCAGATGACCTTTGCCAATGCGCTGCGAGGCACCGGCAATGTGGCGCCGATGCTCTGGATTTCGGCGGTGTGCTATCTGGCTGTCGGTGTGCCGGCTTTGATGTTTCTGGCCGACATTCTTGACCTGGAGAGTGTGGGCGTATATTACAGTTTCTCGGTGGCGCTGTTCTTGGCTGCCTACCTCTATTTGCGCTCTTTCCGCCTCACTCTTGCAGGCATAGCCGCTCGTTCAAGGGCATAGCCGCCTTGCCTTCTCGGCTCTGTTTGACGCCATGCGTGCTTGGGGGAGTTAATTCAGAGAGCCGGTGTTGTGCAGCAGGTTCAGATAGGCCAGATAGTGGTTGTTGCGAGCTTCCACTTGCTGTTGGAGGGCTTGGCGATAGAGTGTCTGCGACTCCAGGTAGTCGGCAAGTGTTTCAAATCCTTTTTCATAGTTTAAGCGGCTCAGTCGCATATTCTCTTTAGCCGATGCCACAGAGGTGTCGGCGAGCTTCATTTCAGCCTCGGCCTCTTCCAGATTGTTGCGCGATTGGGCGAGCTGCAAGGTGAGGAGCTCGTCGGTGTCGGCGCGCTGCTGGGCGGTGGCGCGCAGCTCCGCTTTTGCGGCTTTCACCTTGTTGGAGTTGTAGCCGAAGTCGTAGATAGGCACCGAGGCTTTCACACCCACCATATAGCTCACGCCATTGAGCAGGCGAGTGCCGTTGAGGGTCACGGCGTTGGTGTAGCTCACACCGCCCACAAAGCCTATTTGGGGTAGCAGCTCGCTGCGGGCCAGCGAGACCTTCTTCTCGGCCAACTCCTCTTTCTGCTTCAGCAGGGTGTATTCGGGTCGGCGACTGATGCTCAGCTCGGAGGTGAGGTCGGCGGCGGCGGGTAGGGTGCCGTCTATCTCAATGGAGTCGGTGAGCGACCGGCCTATGTAGTGGCACAGGTTCATGCGGGCAAGGCGTATGGCGTTGTCGGCTTTGAGTATGTTCAGGGAGCTCTCGTCGAGCTTTACTTGCACCTTGTAGACATCGTTTTGCGACTTCATGCCGTGGTTTTTTGCCGAGGTCACCGAGCGCATCAGTTCTGTGAGCAGCTCATGGTAGGTGAGTGCCACCTCATGGAGCTCTTTGGCCTTCACCATGGAGGCGTAGGCTTGGGCAGTGGCCAGAATCACATCGGCTTCGGTGAGGCGAATATTCTCGGAGGCCATGTTTTGGGCAATTTGGGCCATGGCGTGGCCGGCTTTAATCTTGCCGCCCATATATATGGGTTGCTCCAGGGTGACGCCGGCAGCAAATGCGCCGTTCACCTTGTATTTAAGGTCGATGCCGGGGAAGTAGGCAAAGCCGCCGGTGGGGTTGCCATCGGCCGAGAAGGCGGGTAGCTGACCGCTGCCACTGCTGTAGGAGCCGGAGGCGGAGCTATAGGCCGCCAGTCCGGTGAATGATATAGTGGGCAGGAAGAGTGCTTTGGTGGAGCGCTCGGTGTAGCCGGCCCCTTCCAGGGTGTGGCGGGCTGCCAGAATTGATTTATTGTTTTCTTTAGCCAGCTCTATGCACTCACTGAGCGAGAGTGTCTGCTGCGCTGTGGCCGCCGGGGCGACACACAGGAGCAGAGCTGCGGCTATGGCTATATGGCGTGACATCATTTCAGTTTGATTTTAAAGAACAACGCGTAAAGTACGGGGAGGAAGAGCAGGGTGGCGATGGTGGAGAAGAGGAGTCCGCCCATGATGGTGGCGGCCATGGCTCCAAACATGGCATCGCTAAGAAGAGGAATCATGCCCAGAATGGTGGTCAGGGAGGCGAGCACCACCGGGCGCATACGGCTCAGGGAGCTGTTGATGAGGGCCTGGACCGGCTCCACACCGGCCTGGTTTTGAGCCTTGATTTCGTCCATGAGCACGATGCAGTTTTTAATCATCATGCCCACCAGGCCCAGTGCGCCCACTATGGCGCAGAAGGTGAATGCTTGGCGACTTATGAGCATGGCGGCCACGATGCCCACGGCCAGCAGCGGCAGGCTGCATATGATGATGGCCGGCTTGCGGTAGTCTTTCATAAGCAGAATGAGGATGAGAAGCATCAGCACCACGCCCACCGGGATGTTTTGGAACAGATAATACATGGTCTGGGTGCTGGCGTCTTTTTCGCCTTTCCATATCAGCGAGTAGCCGTCGGGCAGGTGAATATTCTCAATCTTTCGGGCTATGGATTGGCGGGCTTTTTCGGTCTCTTGGCCATAGGCCGGGGAGCACATCACTGTCTGTGCGCGCTGCGCATTGTAGCGGTGCACCACAGGGTCTTCCCAGCATATGTTTATGTTCTCGCACACCTGGCCCAGCGGGCGTGTCTGCATTATGGCTTTGATAATGTCGGCGCGGTTCAGTGAGCCGGTTTTGAGCTTCACCAGGGTCTCCTTTTCGGCTATGGCGCCCACGTCGGGCATCATGGAGAAGATAGGCACATTTTCAAGGTCGGCTATTGAGGAGCCGTCGGCCTCGGCGCATTTCATGTAGAGGGTGTTGGCGTGTATGCCGTCGTAGAAGGTGCCCACGGGGATGCCGCCGGCTGCCGAGAGCAGCGACATGGAGATGTCTTGGCGAGAGAGGCCGGAGCGGCGAGCCGCCGACTCATCGTAGGCTATCTGAAGCATCGGCACTGCGGGGTCCCAGTCGGTGGTGACTTGGCGCACCATGGGCGACTGCTCCATGATGGTGCGTGCCGAGTCGGCCAGCTGATGCAGCACCCCGGGGTCGGGGCCTGTGAACACTGCTTCGATGGGATATTTCTTATACATGATGTTGTAGCGCTTCAGGTTAAGGTAGGCCTGCGGGTAGCGCTTGTCGAGCTCTTCTTGGATGGCTTGCATGTTCTCCTCCAGGGCTTTGGGCGAGGTGAAGTCGATGATTAGCTCGCCGTAGGATAGTGACGGGGTGGCCACACTTCTCACCAGATTGTAGCGCGCCGGGGTGCCGCCTATGGAGGTGGTGACGTTGGTGATTTCGGGGCGCGACTGCAAGTAGGCGCGTATGGAGTCAAGGTCGGCGGCCACCTGGGTGGAGTTGGTGCCCTCGGGCAGTTTGTATTCCATGTATAGCTGGTCGTAGACCATGTCGGGGAAGAAGCCTTGGCGCACATATGAGAATCCCCAGATGCTTAGCACCACCAGCAGTATGGCCCCCAGCAGGGTGGCTATGCGGTGGCGCAATCCGAATTGCAGGGCCGAGCGCAGCAGGCGGTAAATCTTGCCGCTGTAGGGCTCTTTCTTCTCTGCGGAGCCATGGGCCGAGGTGCTCAGGGGCGAGCCTTTGAGCATACGGTTGGCCATTAGGGGCACATGCACCAGTGCCAACACCCAGCTAAGCATCAGCGAGACGCCGAGCACTATGAAGAGGTCGCGCACATACACGCCCGCTGTGTCGGGCGACAGGAACACCGGGAAGAAGGCCAGGATGGCTATTAGGGTGGCACCCAGCAGTGGCATGGCCGTGCGTTGCCCTATGGAGGTCATCGCCTCCATGCGGCTCTTGCCGCTGTTGAGGTCTACCAAGATGCCGTCGATTATCACAATAGCATTGTCCACGAGCATGCCCATGGCCAGGATGAAGGCTGCCAGCGACACTCGCTGCATGGAGCCTCCGGCCATGCCCAGCACCAGAAATGACCCCACTACTATCACTATGAGGCTCAGACCTATTATCAGACCGCTCTTGAAGCCCATGGCTATCATTAGAATGGCCACCACGATGGCTACCGACTCTATGAGGTTGATAAAGAATGTGGTGAGGGCGTCGGTGACTCTGGAGGGCTGATAGAACACCTTGTGATAGTCCACTCCGGCGGGAAAGAACTCCTTTTTGAGCTCCTGAAGGCGGGCTTCAACCTTCTGCCCCACCTTCACAATGTCGCTGCCGGAGGCTCCGGCTATGGCTATGCCCAGCGCTTGTGAATCGTTGTATTTGAAGGCGTTGCGCACCGGCAGTGAGTAGCCGTTCTCCACATTGGCAATGTCGCCGAGGCGGAGCTGGTCGTCTTCGTGGCCTTGGATAATCATGCGGCGTATCTGCTCTACGGCCTGAAACTTGTCGGCCACATTGACTCTCACTCTCATGGAGCCGTTGTCGTAGTAGCCGGTGTAGTATATGTCGTTTTGGCCTTTTAGGGTGGCCAGCACTTCGGCTGGAGAGATGCCCAGCGAAGCCATCTTCTCGGGTTGCATCTCAATGTTGATGCACTCGGAGCGTTCGCCGTAGATGCTCACACGGCCCACACCTTCAATGTCGGAGAGCTCGCGTTGCACCATGCGCGCGTAGTCGGAGAGCTCGCGCTCGGAAAGGCCGTCGCCGGTGAGGGCGTAGAGCATGCCGTAGACCGACCCGAAGTCGTCTTGCACACTCACCGAAGTGCCCGAGGGCAGCTTGGCGGCGGTGTCGCCCACTTTGCGGCGCAGCATGTCCCAGCATTGTTCTATCTGGGAGTCCTTGGTGGTGCGGCGCAGCTCCACTTGTATGAGGGTGAGGTCGTTGTAGCTATGCGAGGTGACGCTCTCCACATCTATCATGGTGCGGATGGCCTTCTCCAGCGGCTCGGTGACCTGCATCTCCACCTCGTGGGCCGAGGCTCCCGGCATGGTGGCCACCACCATGGCTGTCTTAACCTTTATTTCGGGGTCTTCGAGCTTGCTCATCTGGTAGGCATAGTAGATGCCGCCAAGCATAAGCACGGCCACGAAGAAGTAGATTAGCTTCTTGTTGTCGAAAGCCCATTTAGAGATGTTGATCATAGCAGTCCTCCCACATTAGTTGATGTCGGTTTGGCGAGTGCTTTCACTTTGGTGCCTTGATGCAGAGCGTCCACACCGGCCGCCACTATGGCTTCGCCTCGGTTAATGCCGCTGCTCACAATAGCCTCGCCGGAGGGCAGGAGGCGCTCAATGGTGATTGGGCGACGGGCTATGGTGGAGTCGGCCGCCACCACCCACACATAATTGCCGCCATCTTTGTGGCTTATGGCTGTGGTGGGGATGCGCAGAGTGGTGTCGTCGGGCTCATTGAAGCGAATCTTAACCATGGCGCTCATGCCGGGAGTGGGCATCTGTTTCACGCCGTCGGCTATGGCCAGGCGCACCTCATAGAGCTGGTTGGCGTTTGCCTTGGGGGTGACGCTGATCACTCGCAGCGGCACTCGCTCTTCACCTCCCGAGAGGGTGAAGGTGGTGAAGCACTCGCTAATCTCGTCGATGCGATTGTAGACCGAGGCGGGGATGTTGATTACCACCTCGGGCCGGCCGTCGGAGATGATGGAGAGCACCGGCATGCCGGCTCCCACCACTGAGGGCGAGTCGTAGAGCTTCTCTTGCACACTGCCGTTGAAGGGCGCGTAGATGCGGGTGTCGGCGAGCTGATTGCGCGCGTTCTGATATTTGGCGCTTATCTGGCGCATGCCGTAGCGCGCTTTATCATAGTTGTCGGCGGTGGTGGCGCTGTCGTTGTAGAGGTCAATGACGCGCTGTGCCTCCGAGCTCACTTTCATGTATTCGGCATCGGTGGCTTCCAGTTGGAGCTGATAGTCGCGCGGGTCTATTTCGGCCAGCAACTGCCCTTGAGTGATGCGGCTGCCTTTGTCGACATATACTCGGCTCAGGGTGCCACTCACCTTGAAGGCCATGTTCACCTCGTGGCTCGCTTCCACTTTGCCGGGGTATTCGGAATATTTGCCGTTGTCGGCAGCTTCGCCCACTACATAGAGCTTCACAAGTTGGGCATCGGCGGGCGTGTTTTCGGTAGATTTGTCGCTGCTGCCACACGAGGCCATCAGTGCTATTGCCGATATTGCAGCGCAAAGAGATAGGTAAAATTGTTTATTAACAGTCATAGATTTATTTAAGACTTTTCATTGGGGCTCTCCGCCCTCTGTGTGGGGGTGTGGAGTGGCCTTGGGGTGTGGAGTAGATAGGTTGATTGGGGTGAGGCTCGGCAGAAGTAAGAAAAGTGGGGGAGCGCTCACCAAGACGGCCAAAAGTGAAACCATCTTATTAGCAGTTGCAAAATTACAAAATTATATAACGCTTGAAAATTCCAAATCGGCTAATTAGTTGGTCAATAGTACCTTTTTTCAAATTAGTTAGTCAATAGTGCCTTTCCCCATCTCCCCTCCCTCCGAGCAGAAACATAAATTTTTACAATCGTAATTGCGGTAGCCGGGTTATTTATCAAGCTTCGCGATTACCCACACACCATCCTTATCACTGCCTTCATGTTTCAAAATTCTATGATTTTGTAGATAAGAAAGGTCGCGCTCGATGGTGCGTTGGCTTACCGACAACATCTCCGATATTTGTCGGCCGGTTATTGTCGGAAACTTCATGACTATATCGAGTATATTGCGCTGATGTTCAGTGAGTTTGCTGCCTATTTTGTCTCCGACATTATCTTCGACATTTATCATGTCGGAGGATGCAAATGGACTTAGTATAAAGAGAGCCCGAGGTGGTGGCCCCGGGCTCTTGAGGATTAGGTTAAGGTGAACTCTGTTATACTAAATTTATCTCTACTAAAACTATTATTTAACTACAAGTTTGAGAGTGCGTGAGCCGTAGGTCACAATGTAGATGCCGGGCTCTACCGAGAGGCGGAACGGCAGCTCTACTTCGCTGTTGTTGAGGAGGCGTCCGGTGGTGTCGGCTATTACCAAGCGACCTTCGCCCTGACCGTTGACTGTAATTTCAGAGTTACCACCCAGGATGCTTACCTTGCCGTAGCTTACTGCATTCACACCTGAGAGTTGAGGTGACACACCACGTGATTCGCCCTCCTCGTAGAGTGCACTAATCTTGTATGAGTCGAGGTCGGAAGCGGGTGTAGTGTCGGAGAATGTGAGCTCGGTGGTGTTGCCGATAAGCACATGGTCGCGGTAGATGTTGTAGCTTAACACTGTTGACGAGGTCTGGGGAGCGAGCCATGAGAGAGCGGTCTCGGTGGGGAGCTCTTCAGCTGTAGCTTCGCGCACTGTGGGCATGTTGATGCCTCTAAGGGCTGCAAGGCCTGTTTCGGTGGTGTTGTCGGCTGTGTTGGCGTCGCCTTCTATCTCTGCTTTCACATAGTAGGTGTGAGCGTCGGCTTCGGTGACGTTGAAGTTTTCTTTGAAGGTGAATTTCTGTGTTGCCTCATAATCTATGTCTACACAATCGGCGGTGAGATAGAGCTCGTCGTCGCGGTAGAGGTTGATTTGATACTCCTTAGCTGTCTTGACGCCGTTGTTGGTGACAAGGACTGTGATCTCGAAGTCTTGGCCGGAGGTCACTGACTCGGGCACTGCGATGGCGCTCACTGTGAGGTCGGCTGCGGCGCCCTCTTCAATTGCGATGTTGTCGAGCACTGTCCAGGTGTAGTTGGTGACGTAGCAAGCTATGCCGAGCTCTACGGTCTTACCGATGTAGCTCGATACTGGCACTGTCACTTTATACCAGCCTGTTTCGCCGTTGCGCATCAGGTCGGATACACACACTGTCTTAACCACTTCGCGCTCATCGTCTACTGTGAGGCTCACCTCAATGTTGTTTGCATCTTCGGCGTCGAAGGCGTAGGTGTAGAACGACACTACGGGGTTCTCGGCATTCTCGATGGAAATCTCACCGGTGTAGAGCATGCCGGCTACACCCGATGCTTCGGCATACATGCCTATGAAGCCGTTGTCGGAGTCTTGTGCCGATACGCCGTCTATGTTGCCATCTTTCAGGCGGTACCAGGAGGGGGTGCCGGCCAGTGAGTAGATGCCAAGGAGGGTGTCTACTGTGCCGCCTGAGATTGATTCATGGAAGGGGAATTCAAACGGTGCACCTACCGGAATCATGTCGGTTGTGGTGTAGCCACCGGTGCCGCCTTTGCTGCAAGCTGTCACCATGTAGCGCTTGAAGTCTTGCTGCTCGCCCTCTGCCACTGCTTGATATGTGTAAGTGAGGTCGGTGAGGCCGCTTACTATGGCCTCTGATTCGCTTCCGGCCACTTCGGTGATGGTGTAGGTGATTTTTTCGGGGTTGACGGGATATCCGTCTACATCGACTGTCGGAGCCTCCCAAGTGATGGTCACTTCGCCAACATTGTCTGTGGTTGTCACTACAGCATTCTTAGGTGCACCCGGCTTGTTGATGCCCACGTACACTTGACCGGAGTTGCGTTTGCCGATGCCGGATGTGTTGGAGGGGAGTATGGTCCAGGTGTGGTAGCCGGTAGGATCGGCCTCTGTGTCGTCGTAGTCGGAGAACCAGTCGTAGTATGTCTTGGTGGCTCCCGGGGCGATGTTCTTAAGGGTTGTCACCCAGTTGTCGTCGCGGAGAATGTCGACGCTGATATTTTCGCTCAGAGCCTCACCGGCCACTGTTGTGGAAGGAGCTGTAAAGCTGATTTTTACACAGGCTTCGCCATCAATGTCGGGCGAGAATGTGATGTCGCTCACGGCTGCCGGTGCGTTGACACTGATAGGTGCCGATACGGCCAGATAGTCGAAATAGAAATACGACATTGCGGGCTCTGACATGGCGTGGGTACCGATGTAGTAGACACCATCCTCTTCCACTGTGATGAATTTCACATAGCGATAGCCTTCGGGGTTGATACACTCTGTGGGGCTAATGATAGTTGTGGTCATGCCGGCCACTGTGGCACTCTTACCTATCTTGAGCTCAAAGGTTTCCGGTTTGTCATTTTTGCGGGCACGCATATCCAGGGTGATGCGATATTCGTTGCCGGCTTTCAGCTCGATGCCCGGTGAAATCAACCAGTCGTCTTTTGCAGTCGTTTTATCGCTGTTAGCGCGCAGACGTGCTGTTGCTTCATCGTCGTAGTATTCCCAAGTGTAGCCGTCATCATTGGCATCAATGACGGTAAACTCGTCGAACTCATCTTCTGTATACAGCAGGGCTTGGAAGGTGGCGTAGTCGTCTTTCGGACCTACGGCGTGCTGCATGGTAGAAGACTTTTCGGGGGCGGCTGCCGAAGCATTCATGGCGCCAAATAGAGCCACGAGAGCAGAAGCAACCAAAGGTAGTCTAAATTTTTGCATACTGATTTGGGTTTATAGATTAATGTAAATTAGATAAATCAAAAAATAGCGAGTAGCTTGCCACAATCTCAGAGCTTGCTGTTGCACAAACTCTTAATCCACTTGGTCAGGTCATGGTTGTTGTCTCCGCAAAGTTATAAATAATTTGACTCACTCCAAAGTTATAATGAAAAAAATTGCATTTTTGCTCAAATTTTCTTCCCTCTTCAATTAGGCCGGGGAGCATTTGCGAGTGGTTATTGCATTTTATGGCGTTTTATGGCCGCGGTGGGTTTTGAAATTTAAAATATTAACATTAACTTTGCTACAAGAAGTGATGTGCAGCATCTTAGGGCGCCCCGTTTCCACGGTGCCGCCTATTGCTTTAACTCAGACTAAAAGATTGAAACATAAATCTTTGTATATAAAATATGACCCACAAATTGATTACGGCGGGCATAGCGGCTCTGGCCCTCTCGCCACTTTTTGCAACTACCATGCAATCACAAACCACATCTGAGAACCCGTTTCTCAAGGCCTACACCACCCCCTATGGTATAGCCCCGTTTGAAGAGATTACTACTGCCGACTTTATCCCGGCTATCAAGGCCGGCATCGAGGAGCAGAAGGCCAACATCCGCAAAATTGTGGAGTGTGCCGACCCGGCTGATTTCAACAACACTATCCTCCCGCTCGAAAATGTGTCGCCGATTCTCGACAAGGTCTCCAGCGTTTATTACCACTACGACTCTGCCTTGAAGACTCCCGAATTCGACGAGATTTCCGACGAGGCAATGACCCTGCTGCTCGAAGCCGACAACAATATCTCCCTCAACGATGCCATCTTTGCCCGCATCAAAGAGGTGTACGACAAGCGCGACAAGCTCAAACTCACCGCTGTGCAGAAACGCCTTGTGGAGAAGTATTATCGCGAATTTTCAGAACGCGGTGCCGCTCTCTCTCCCGAGGCTAAGGCCGAGCTCGTGAAGGTGAATGATGAGCTCTCCAAGCTCTTCATTGCTTACAACAAGAACCTCCTCAATGCCACCAACGAATTTGCTGTTGTGGTCTACAATAAAGAAGACCTCTCAGGCCTGCCCGAATCATCAATAGCTCAGGCTGCCGCCGAGGCTGAAAGCCGTGGCCTCAACGGCCTGTGGGTGTTCACACTCCACGCTCCTTCACGCCTCCCCGTGCTCCAATATGCCGACAACCGCGGCCTTAGAGAGACCATCTACAAGGGCTACACCAACCTGGCTTCATTCGGTGCCAACTCCAACCTCCAAGTGATTAAAGATATAGTGCGCCTCAGAGCTCAGAAAGCTAAAATCATGGGCTTCAGCGATTTTGCCACCATGATGACTTCTCGCGTGATGGCCGGCACTCCCCAAGCTGCCGAAGACCTTCTCATGAAGGTGTTCCGCCCCGCTGTGGAGCGCGCCAATGAAGAGGTGAAGGATATGCAGGCTTATGTCGACGCTCACGGCGGCGGCTTCCAAATAGAGCCTTGGGACTACTACTATTACGCCGAGAAAGTGAAGAAGGAGAAATACGACTTCGATGAGTCGGACGTGCGCCCCTACTTCGCCCTGGACAATGTGTTCTCAGGCCTGAAATATTGCGCCAACAAGCTCTACGGCATCAACTTCAAAGAGATGCCCGATGCTCCTCACTACATGGACGAAGTCACCGTCTACGACATCACCGATGCCAACAATAAGCACCTCGCTGTGTTTATGACCGACTATTTCCCCCGCGCCTCCAAAGTGCAAGGCGCTTGGATGGAGCAGATGCAAGGCGCCGGCCTCTATGAGAATGGCGAATACCGTCGCCCCATAGTATATAATGTGGGCAACTTCACTCGCCCCGCCGGCGACACTCCCGCCCTGCTCACCCTCGACGAGGTGGAGACCACCTTCCACGAGTTTGGCCACGCCCTGCAAGGCATGCTCACCCAGGCCCCCTATCGCTCACTGGCCGGCACAAATGTAGACCGCGACTATGTGGAGATGTGCTCACAAATCAATGAGCATTGGGCCACTGCCCCCGAGGTGCTTAAAGTTTACGCCAAAAATTACCTCACCGGCGAAACCATCCCCGACTCTCTGATTGAGAAGCTCGAAGCATCGTCAAAATTCAATCAGGGCTTTGTGACCACCGAGCTCGCCGGCGCAGCTCTGCTCGACCTCGCTTACGGCCACCTCACCGACGACAACTTCGATGTCAAAGAATTTGAAGCCTCTGTGGCTGAGAAAATCGGCATGCCTAAGGAGATTACATTCCGCTATCGTTCGCCCTACTTCAAACACATCTTCGGCGACGACGGCTACGCTTCCGGCTACTACACCTACCTCTGGTCGCAAGTGCTTGAGGCCGATGCTTGGGAGCTCTTTGAGCAGAAAGGCATCTTCGACAAGAAGACAGCCGACAACTTCAAGAAATACATCCTGGAGAGCGGCGACACCGACGATGCCACCAACCTCTTTGTGAAATTCCGCGGCCACAAGCCCGATGCCAACGCATTGCTTCGCCTGCGTGGATTTGCCAAATAGCCCCGCAATCCCATAAGAAATAGAGAGGAGGCTGTGCCAAAATGGGCACAGCCTCCTTGTTCTTATCTGTGAAGCACCCTCCTTCTCGCGAAGCACGCTGCCGATTATTCGCGGCTGAAGGTGTGGGGATTGCTGCGGAATTGGGTGGGGGAGTAGCCGGTGATGTGCTTGAAGTATTTTCCGAAAAATGATTGGTTGGTGAAGTTGAGCTTGGTGGCTATCTGCTGGATGGTGAGGTCGGTAGATGTCAGAAGCATCTTGGCTTCCAGAATCACATAATTTTCAATCCATTCGCCGGCGGTCTTGCCGCTGGTCTCCTTCACCACAGCCGAGAGGTGCTTGGGGGTGATGCAAAGCAGGTCGGCATAGTAGCTCACCTGGCGTTCCTCGCGGAAGTGCTCGCACACCGAGAGTATGAATTTAGCCATAATCTCCTCTTTGCGAGTGTTCTGGCGTCCCTCCAGATTGTCGTGCTGGCAGCGAATGTCCATCATCTCAAACAGCGCCGCTTGGAGCACACACATCACCTTATGCTTGAGGAAAGGAGTGTGGGGGCCTTCGAGCTTCATCTTCAGAAATTGATAGAAACTGTCGATGCCCATAGCCTCTTCATCGGTGAGATACGACACCGGATTGATGCGGTTTTTGATAATCAGCGGCAGCAGGTCGGTGAGCTTGGGCAACACCTCTTCCACCACCCTGAGCGAGCACACCAGCACCTTCGACTTAAAGTCCTGGGAACTGCGGTAGTGGCAGATGTAATTTTGCGGCTGAATCA
The DNA here is from genome assembly GCA_964448425.1 of uncultured Sangeribacter sp. Lineage (GTDB taxonomy): Bacteria > Bacteroidota > Bacteroidia > Bacteroidales > Muribaculaceae > Lepagella. The sequence goes on along the minus strand of CAYVAK010000029.1, from coordinate 2,083 downwards.
CCAGCATAGTGTTGCGCTTAATCTCGTATTCCTGGAGGTCTATTTCCACTTTGCCCTCGCCCTCTTGGCAAAGGATTATGGCCATTGCATCGATACGGATAGGCACATCCATGCCCTCTTTCACCGGGTGGGCCGATTCAAAAGCAATGATTTCTCTGTCGAGGTTCACATTATTAGCGAAGGCTGCTATCTCATCGATTGAGACCAGGAGTTCGGATGTTTGCTGGGCTTGTTGAGTCTGCAATGGCATTTTGGCTATTTATTAAAGTTGATAAAAGGGGCGACTGATTGGTGTAATTTGGAACTGCGAGCAGTCAAATTAGCCAATTCCACGGCAAAATTAGTAAAAAATTCGGAATTTACACCACCCCCGTCTCCAAAAATCTCCTCATCTGTCCGCCCCGCCCCCTTGAATGACATCATTGAATGACATCATAAGAACTTCTCCACCCTAAATATCCAATTTACAATAACTTTTGCTTGTCCAATTCGCTGACTCGCGTAAATATTTCAATTTGTGTGTGAATGGAGTCTTAAAGAAATCTTCAATCGGAAACGCACCAATATTTGGCACGGTCATCGGATGTGTAATATCTGCGTGATTTACAATTTGTTGTAATTCGTCAGTTGCGACTGACGAATTTAGCAGATCCTGTTTTGCATCGGATAAATCACTGCTTTTTGTCCTTGAATCTGCAAAACGGGCGGTTTAAGGCTATAAAAGACCAATGCTTAAACAAATTATTGCTTGCTTAGTTGATGATTATTATGTGATTACGCGTGTGCTTTCGTTTACCCTTCTTCCTCGTTGAAGATTGATTCTATTTTGACTACCAATGCATTAGCATTAATTTAACAACATATAGGCGAGCAAACCGCGCCATCTGAGACTATCAAAGTAGAAGCCCCTACTCTCCCCGCACCAACAAACGCGCTTTCTCGAGGTTATCAAAGTTGAAAAATGGCGATTTTGCACTATTGCTGTGCCAGAATTCTCGAATACTGTAATTTCTGGCTGAAAAATCAGTCTTGTTTATGCACAATTTGTAAAATATAGAAGTATTTGCTATATTTGCAAGCAAAGAAATACTTCATAATATGAATAACATTGCTCATTCACTCGAAGAACAAATTATGAAAAGAATGGTTTCAGACAATCCATGGTGGATATCGAATACTATTCCGGAATACTATTCTAACATGCCACATCGAGCATATCTTGCCAATTTCTATAGTGAAGTGGCTGATATAAATATGCGAAGAGCCGTTATTCTTATGGGACCACGTCGTGTAGGAAAGACTGTTATGATATTTCATAGTATCGAACAACTTCTAAAAAGCGGTGTGCCTGGGAATAAAATCATTTATATATCCATTGATACTCCTATTTATAATAATCTTTCATTGGATGATTTGTTTTCATACGCACGAAAGTCATTAAAGAATTTAGCTGAGACAGACGGATATTATGTATTCTTTGACGAAATTCAATATCTAAAAGACTGGGAAGTTCATTTGAAATCACTTGTTGATACATATAAAGGGGCTAAATTTGTAGGATCCGGATCTGCTGCCGCCGCTCTGAAAATGAAAAGTAATGAAAGCGGGGCGGGTCGATTTACGGATTTCTTGTTACCACCCTTGACATTCAAAGAATATATCAGTTTTAATGAAAAGGATAATTTAATAGTTCCGTCTAAAGGGGGCATTACACCTATCGACACTATTGACATTGATACCCTCAATAGTCTATTCATTGATTATATAAATTATGGTGGATATCCCGAAGTGGTCTTTTCTGAAAGAATAAAACGGAATCCTGGACAATACATTAAAAATGATATTATTGATAAAGTCCTTCTACGTGATTTACCCAGTCTGTATGGTATATCTGATATTCAGGAACTTAATAGGCTTTTTGTCCACATTGCATTTCGCTCGGGAAATGAGTTTTCCTACGAAAAACTTTCATTGGAATCGGGAATTAGAAAAGACACAATACGGAAATATCTCGAGTATCTTGAGGCTGCATTTTTGATAAAGGTGGTAAACAAGATAGACCAAAATGCCAAACATCTAAAGA
>CAYVAK010000028.1:0-19424 GCA_964448425.1 uncultured Sangeribacter sp. | reverse complement strand
TGCGGGCCATGGCGCATCTTCAAGTTTTGATGCAAGTTCAAGTGTCCAATACATATCTTTGTTGTTTTTTATTGTTGTTTCTTTGTGGATTTTTATTTTCGGATTTGTCTGTGTGGTTTGTTTGGGGCCTACGTGGTCTAAGGCGGCGGAGGGAGGGTGAAGGGGCCGTAGGAGGGAAGAGACCGAAGGAGGGTGTAGGGGCCGGGAGGGGGGATGGTAGGAGGGGTTATTTCTGCCAGGTGAGCTCCAGGGTTTGGGTCAGATGGTTGTAGTAGCGAGCGAGGATGAAGAGGAGGTCGGAGAGGCGGTTGATATAGGCTATTACAAGTGGACTGACGTATTCTTGGTGGGCGAGGGTGAGGATTCGGCGTTCGGCACGGCGGCATATGGTGCGGCATATGTGTGCGTGGGCCGATTCGGGCGATCCGCCGGGCAGGACGAATTGGTTGATTTTGGGCACACGGCTGTCGAGGGTGTCGATTGCGCGCTCTATTTCTTCTTGGTCGGCGGCGGTGAGTCCGAATGGCTGGGGCTCGGGGTCGGAGGGAGTGGGAGCTGTGGCGAGGTAGCAGCCTACGTTGAAGAGGGTGTTTTGAATTTTGAGCAGCAGTGTTGTGACCTCTTTTGGGGTTACGGGGAATGTGGGCAGGAGGCCCAGGTGTGCAGAAAATTCGTCGATGGTGCCGTAGGCTTCTATTCGGCTACTATCTTTTTGTATGCGCTGACCGCCAACGAGTGAGGTTGTTCCTTTGTCGCCGGTGCGGGTGTAGAGTCTGCTTTTTTCCATTTTAGAGTGGTGGTTACAGAAATTTTCTTATACTAATAAACGATATATGGGTGTAATTGTTGTCTTTTGTGTGATATTTTTTTATGCGGGCTCTCAGGGGGTTAGGCGGGGTTGTGAGATTGCTTGTTTTTTTGTATTTTTGCAGCGTAGGGTCTCAGTGGCTCTATCATAATGTCATGGAGCAAGAATATATAGTGTCGGCGAGGAAGTATAGGCCGTCGACCTTTCACTCGGTGGTGGGGCAAAAGGCTCTTACCGCCACTCTTAAGAATGCTATAGATAGCAGTAGGCTGGCGCAGGCTTATCTGTTTTGCGGCCCCAGGGGTGTGGGCAAGACTTCGTGTGCCCGCATTTTTGCCAAGACTATCAACTGTCTGAATAAGACGGCGGAGGGTGAGGCTTGCAATGAGTGTGAGTCGTGCCGAGCATTTAATGAGGGTCGCTCTATGAATATTGTGGAGCTTGATGCTGCGTCAAACAATTCGGTGGACGATATTCGTGCGCTGAATGATCAGGTGAGGATTCCGCCTCAGATTGGCTCTTACAGGGTGTTTATCATCGATGAGGTGCACATGCTTTCGGTGGCTGCGTTTAATGCTTTTCTGAAGACTTTGGAGGAGCCGCCCAAGTATGTTGTGTTTATTCTTGCCACTACTGAGAAGCATAAGGTGATTCCCACTATTTTGAGTCGTTGCCAGATTTATGATTTTAATCGTATCACGGTAGACGATATGGTGGAGCATCTTAAGTATGTGGCTTCGCAGGAGGGGATCACTACTGAAGATGCGGCGCTTAATGTGATAGCGCAGAAGGCTGACGGTGCGATGCGCGATGCGCTCTCGATTTTCGATCAGGTGGCGGCCTCTTCGCGTGGCAACATCACTTATAGGAGCACTATTGAGAATCTCAATGTGCTTGATTATGAATATTATTTCCGACTTGTAGATGCGTTTATGGCGGGCGATGTGGAGCAGTCGCTGCTTATCTATAAGGAGGTGCGCGATGCAGGATTTGACTCGCTGTTTTTTGTGAATGGCTTGGGCAATCATGTTCGCGACTTGATGGTGGCAGCTTCGCCGGCCACCGTGGGGCTGCTGGAGGTGAGCAGTGATGTGGCGCAGCGCTATGTGGCGCAGGCTGCCGGGGTTAGTCCTCAGTGGTTTTACGGAGCCATGGAGTATGTGAATTTTTGCGATTTGAATTATCGCGCCGCCTCCAATAAGCAGATGATTGTGGAGCTCACACTCATACGTCTGTGCCAGCTCTCCGGGGGCAATCCTAACCGCATTGATGCCGCTAAGCCTCAAGTGGCTATGCAGCCTATGCAGCAGCCGACCAAGAGTGCTGCTGCGGCTCAAGCATCCGCCCCGACACACACGGCTTCGGTTACTCCGACACACGCGGCCTCGGCTACTCCGGCACAACAGCCGGCGCAGCAAGCGGCTGCGCCCGTTCAACAGCCGGCGGCTCAGGCTTCGGCGGCGCAACCGGCTCCGGCGGCTACAAAGCCCAACCATGCCGCTCCGGCTTATGCGCCCCCTCGCCGCTCCACTGTCAAGGTGCCCATTTCCACCATACGAATCAATAATGCATCCGCTCCGGCCGATGAGCAAGCAGCCAACGGCTCCAACGCTCCGGTCGCTACTTCGCAGCCCGTAGGCTCGGCGCAAAGAGCCGCACCCTTTAAGTTTGAAGCTTTGATGGGGGCTTGGCAAGAGTTTATGGAGAATCACACCGACGAGAAGCTCCTCTACAACACTATGCGAGCATCGACCCCTACCGCCACCTCGGAGCAATTTGTGTATGAGGTGAAGGTTGACAATCCGGCTCAGCAGGAGCGTCTGTCGGAGCATATGGGTGAGCTGCTGAGATGGCTGCGCGACAAGGTGGCCAACGACTCGGTGAAGATTCAACTCACACTGACTCCGCCCACCGAGATGCCCAAAGTGCTCACTCCGGCCGAGCATCTCAAGAAGATGGTGGAGGCTAACCCGGTGATAGGCAATATTCTCTCATCGCTGGACATGGAGCTTGCCCGATAGGGCCTATTGGCTCCTCTAAAGAAAAGCACAATCACACGACTTGGGCCGGCCCGAACGGTGGCGGCCCGTCAACAGCCATATATCAGAAATGTATTCAAGCCTTGACCTCACCATGATGCGTCGCGCCTTGCAGATAGCGCGCGGCGGCGAAGGGTTCACCACGCCCAATCCCTGCGTAGGTGCAGTGATCACCGACCCCTCGGGGCTGATTATCGGCGAAGGGTTCACCTCCCCTTGGGGCGGTGCTCACGCCGAGGTTAATGCGGTGAGGAGGGTGAAGGATGAGGCGCTGCTGCACGGCGCCACTGTCTATGTCACTTTGGAGCCCTGCTCTCACTTTGGCAAGACCCCTCCATGTGCCGACATGCTCATAAGCAAGCAGGTGGGCCGTGTGGTGATAGGCACTCTCGACCCCTTCAAGGAGGTGAGTGGCCGCGGTGTGAGGAAGCTGCGCCGGGCCGGCATCAAAGTGGATGTGGGGCTGCTGGAGCAGGAATGCCGAGAGAGCAACCGACAATTTATATTTGCGCACACTCATGCCCGCCCCTATGTGATGCTGAAATGGGCCATGAGCAGCGATGGGTTTATATCGGCGCCGGGAGGCAAACCGGTGAGGATATCTACTCCGCTCACTCAAGTGTGGATGCACCGTCAGAGGGCTCGCATGGATGCAATTATGGTGGGCAGCAACACGGTGATTACCGACAATCCGCGGCTCAACTGCCGGCTGTGGCCCAACAGGAAGACACGCCCCGTGGTTCTCGACAGGCGCCACAGAGTGCCCGCTGAGAGCCATATAGCTCTCAACTCCGATTCTATAATAGTGAATGATTATTCCGACCTGCCGTCGCTCCTAAGCCGGCTCTATAGCAGCCACTCCATCACCTCGCTCATGGTGGAGGGTGGAAGCGAGCTGATAGGCTCATTTTTTGCGCAGGGATTGGTGGATGAAATTAGGGTGGAGATTTCGCCGCTCAAGCTCGGCGGCGGTGTCGAAGCGCCCCGGATACCGGAGCTCTACTCGCTGAGCAGTGAGAGTGTGGACGGCAACGAGCTGCTCACTTGGCGAAGAGAGATGTTATGAAGAAAAGGAAGTGCGCTCAGCTCTCACCGGGGATGAGAGGAAGAGTGAAGCCAGCTCATTAAATTTTTCAGGATTTTCGGTGGTAAGGAAGTCGCAAGCCCCTTGTGGCGATTTCATGCAACGGGAGTCAATTTCGGGGTGTCGCTTCAGATAGTCAGCCAAGCTGTCGGCCACGAGAGCTCCTTGAGCTATAATGTTGACATTCTGAGGCATATACTTGCGTATTTTAGGCATTAAGAGGGGGTAATGGGTGCAGCCCAACACCACAGTGTCGATTTGAGAATCGCGGCTCATAAGCTCGTTGCAATATTTCTCAACAAAATAGTCGGCGCCGGGCGAGGAGGCCTCGCGATTTTCCACCAATGGCACCCACATGGGGCAAGCCAGCTCGGTGAGGGTGATTTGCGGTGAGAATTTTTCCAATTCCAATTTGTAGCTGTGAGAGGCGATGGTGCCGGGGGTGCCGAATATGCCCACATGGTTGGTGTGGGTGAGCGCCGGCACAGTCTCAATGGTGGGGCGAATCACGCCGAGCACACGGCGCGAGGGGTCGATATAGGGCAGGTCGTTTTGCTGAATGGAGCGCAGGGCTTTGGCCGAGGCGGTGTTGCAAGCGAGAATCACGAGCGAGCAGCCGCGCTCAAAGAGGGCTTTTACGGCCTGAAGAGTGAAGGTGTAGACCACATCGAAGCTGCGATTGCCATAGGGTGCGCGCGCATTGTCGCCCAGATAGAGGTAGTGATACCGGGGCAAGCGGGAGCGCAGATTTTTGAGAATGGTGAGCCCGCCGTAGCCGGAGTCGAACACGCCAATGGGGCCGAGGCCGGCAGTTGTGGTGGAGGGGGCAATGGTGCTGATATTGGTCATAGGTGTTGGGGAGTTAAGAAATATAATGGCGAGTGCGTTGCCGCTCCCGCCATTATTTATGAAGTGTTATGAAGGCTCACCTTGGAGCGAGGGCTCCTCCGGGGCCGCCCAAGCTGCCTTTCTCGCTAAGCGAGCCGGCCTATGGGGGGGAAGGGTGAAGCCTGCAATCGGTGAAATTTCCGGTCGGAAATTCCGAATTACTTGAGGTTGAGCTTAGCCTTAACTGCGTTGGTAATATCTTCGGCAGGTGAAGAGTAATAAATCACAGAGCCTACTTCTTGAATCACAGTGTAGTTGCCCTCTTTACCAACAGAGTTGATAGCATCTTTCACTTTGCTTACCACGGGAGTCATTTCTCTTTCCTGAGCTTTTTGCATCTCAGTCTGAGCGTTCTGTTCAAACTCGTAAATCTTCTGTTGGTCGCTTTGAATCTCTTTAGCGAGAGCATCCTTAGTGAGTTCGGGAGTGCTTGCGGGGAGGTTTTGGTATTCTTCCATTTTCTTTTGGAGAGCCTGGATGAACTTGTTGTCCTGAGCTTCGTATTCTTTGCCGAGTGCAGAAAGCTTATCTTGAGCTGCTTTAGTTTCAGGCATAGCTGTAAGGATAGCTTGAGTGTCTACCAAGCCAATTTTTACGCTTTGAGCGCTTGCGAACATAGGAAGCGCAACAAGCACTGCTAAAATAAATTTTTTCAACATGTGATATTACTGGTTTTAATTTTTAATACTTATCTGTTTGGTGCAAAATTACGAAATTATTCTAACATTCGCAATCTTGGGGAGATAATGGGGCCGCGGGGATACGGGCAGCGGCTTATTTAGAGTAGCCGAGTTTGGCCAGCACCTCGTTGCTCACATCAATGCGGGGAGATGCAAACACGATGCTCTGCGATGAAGCGCGGTCGAAAATCACTTGATAGCCCTTCTCTTCAGCCACTTTCTTGACTGCGTTGTAGACATCTTCCTGGATAGGCTTCATGAGCGATTGGCGTTTCTTATAGAGCTCGCCTTCGGGGCCGAAATATTTATATTTGGTGTCGGTGACCTCTTTCTCTTTGGCCACTATTTCTTCTTCGCGTTTCTTTTTCTGCTCATCGGTGAGGAATACCATCTCCGACTGGTAGTTCTTATACATGGTCTCGGCCTCTTTTGAAAGCTCGGTAACCTCTTTTTCCCAGCGTTGCGACACTTGGTTGAGCTGTTCGTTGGCCATCTCATAGGCAGGCACGTTGCGTAGCACGTAGTCCATATCTACGAGAGCAAATTTTTGTGCTTTTGCTCCCAGAGCCACTGCAATACAGAGAGCAAATGTAAGTAATATCTTTTTCATAACTATGAGTTTTTATAGGGGATAAGTCGGCCACACTCACTCGGGCCGACTCTCCTTAAGTTTTTCTATTATGACGCTTGCAAGGGGTGTTTGGTTTAATGCAGCGTTGCTAAACCGGGCTGATTAGAATTCCTGGCCCAGGATGAAGTGGAAGTGGCTGCCGCCCTTTTCGCTCATCACAGTGTCGAAACCGTAGGCCCAGTCAATACCCATGAATCCGACCATGGGGAGGTAGATGCGCACACCGGCGCCGGCTGAGCGAGCCAGGTTGAAGGGAGAGAATGCCTTCAGAGTGGTCCAAGCGTTACCGGCCTCGGCAAATGCTATACCGTAGATGGTGGTGGAGGGCTGGAGCATGAAGGGGAAGTGGAGCTCGAAGGTGAAGCGACCGTAGGCATAACCTTCACGGCCGAAGGGGGTGAACTGGCCGTTTTCGTAGCCACGCATACCGATGGTCTCGGTGGCGTAGGTGTAGCCGCCGGTCATACCGTCGCCACCCACATAGAAGGTCTCAAACGGGGTTTTGAGATATTGGTTGTAGCTGCCTATAAGGCCGAAGTCGGCACGCGACATGAGCACCAGAGTCCAAGAGCCGTCGGGGTCGGTGAGCGGAGTGTAGGTGCGGGCTTTGAAGCGGAGCTTCCAATATTCTATCCACTGATAGAGTTGCTTCTTGGCGGCCGCAGAGTTGTTTTCTTCAGCCTCCTGGTAGAGCTTCTTCCAGTTTTTGTGGCGGAAGAGCGACACGGGTGGAGTGAGGATAAGGTTGACGGAGAACGAGGAGCCGCGGCGGGTGTAGAGAGGGTTGTCGATGCTGGAGCGAGCCAGAGTCAAACCGAGGGTGAGAGAGTTGGAGGTACCATCGTTCATGTAGTAGAGGTAGTCCCAATTCTTCAGGTAATACCACTGGTAGGTGAGCTCGGCGTTAAACTGGAAGTAGTCGTCGGGCCAGCTCAGACGCTTACCGAAGCCAACGCTGATGGCAGCCATTTGGAGCACCTTGTTGGGGTCGTAGGCGTTCTGATATGAGTAGTTATAATAGTCGGAGCTGTAGCCGTAGTTCACACCGTAGAGGCTTGAGTTGATGGCGTTGGCCCAGTTATCGTTGTAGTAAGAGCTGTTGATACCGGTCTGGCGTGAATAGTAGGCCGAAACGGAGAGCGAGTTAGGACGTTTGCCGCCAAACCAGGGGTCGAGGAAGGAGACTGAATACGACTGATAGTATTTGGCGTTGGTCTGCGCCGCTATGGTGAATGTCTGGCCCTCGCCTTGAGGTATGATGCCTCGATAGGTGGAGGGGTGGAACAGGTTGCGTATGGAGAAGTTTTTAAACGTTAGGGCCAACTTACCGGTGACACCTGTCTGACCCCAACCGGCACTAAACTCAATCTGGTCGTTGGCCTTCGATTCGAGGTTGAAGATGATGTCTACGGTGCCGTCGCTCTCATTAGGCTGAGGGCGGATGTCCATGTTCTCGGGGTTGAAGTGGCCTGTTGAGGCAATCTCACGGGCGGAACGCATGAGGTCGGATTTTGAGAAGAGGTCGCCGGGGCGCACACGCAGCTCGCGACGTATCACTCGCTCAAAGAGGCGGTCGTTGCCGTTAATCACCACTTTGTTGATTTTGGCCTGCGGACCCTCTATGACGCGCATCTGCAAGGCGATGCTGTCGCCTTTGATTTGCTCCTCAATGGGCACGAGTTGGAAGAACAGGTAGCCGTTGTCCATATAGAGGTTGGCCACAGCGTCTTCGTCGTCGTTGGTGCGTTTGTTCAGGAGCTTCTGGTTATATACATCGCCGGGGTAGATGCCCAGGATTTCGTTGAGCACATCGGTGGAATAGACGGTGTTGCCCACCCAGTCGATGTCGCTGATGTAATATTTCTGACCTTCGTCCACCTTGATGTGCACATCCACACGGTTGGCGTTGTAGCGGCTCACAGAGTCGCTCACGATACGGGCATCACGATAACCTAATTCGTTGTATTTCTGCACTATGCGCACAAGGTCGTCTTGATAGTCCGACTCCACGAATTTCTTCTGTTTGAAGAGGTTGAGGAGGTTGCCGTTTTCGTTGGTCTTCTTCATGGCGCCCTTCACCTTGCGGGAGGAAAGCACCTCGTTGCCCTCTACATATATTTTGTGGACTTTGACTTTAGTGTTGCGGTCTACTTTAAATTCCACCTGCACATAGCCTTCGCGGCTGAGGTCGGGGTGCTGCACCACTTCTATTTGCGCGTTCTTGAAGCCTTTTGCGCTATAGTAGTTTTGGGCAATCTCTTTGGCGCGCTTGATGCCGTTGGGGGTGAGCTGAATGCCTTCCACCATACCGAGGCGCTCGGTGAGGTCTTTGCGTTCGCCGTTTTTCACACCGGTGAACAGGAGCTCGCTCATGCGCGGCTGGCGGCGGAGCACAATCTGAAGCCACGCCTTGTCGCCGGCAATCTTCTCCACATTGATTTGCACTTTGGAGTAGAGGCCTTGACGATAGAGGCGCTTCACGGCGTTGGTGACGGCATCGCCGGGAATCTCCACTTTGTCGCCTATGGAGAGGCCGGTGGAGCCTATGATAAGGTAATCATCGTCGTTGTTTTCAACACCGGTGACAGTGATGCCGGCTATCTCGTAGCTTTTGGGCATCGGTGAATATATCACATTGGGGTTGTAGATAGTGTCGACCTTCTCGGGGAGAATGTCGAGAGCGTGAGCCTGGAGGGAGCCAAACAGCAGAATGGCTGAGAGTAGTGATAGTAGCTTTGCGGGCTTTGTCATTATCCGGTAGATTTGCTTTTTTTACGGTTGGTGGTTGCGGTTTTACTTTATTTGGTCGGAGGTCTTGCCGAAGCGGCGTTCGCGGTTGCAATAGGCTAAGAGGGCGTCGAGATACTGCTCTTTGCCAAAGTCCGGCCAAAGGATGTCGGTGAAATAAAGTTCACTGTAGGCTATCTGCCAGAGCAGATAATTGGAGATGCGGGTTTCGCCGCCGGTGCGAATCAGCAGGTCGGGGTCGGGCATCGAAGCTGTGGCCAGATGGGCCTCAACGGTGTGTTCGTCCACCTCCTCGGGCTTGAGAGTGCCGGCAGCCACTTCCTCGGCAATGCGTTGGGCGGCTTGGGTGAGCTCCCAGCGAGCCGAGTAGCTGAGCGCCAGGGTGAGGGTGAGGCCGGTGCAATGCTTGGTGGCCTCCATGCCTTCGCGCAGCTTCTCGCGAGCCTCAAGGGGCATCTTGTCAATGTCGCCGATGAGATTCAGGCGCACATTGTTTTTCAGAAGCTCGGGCACCTCCTTGATTATTACCACACTGAAGAGGTGCATCAGCGCATCGACTTCAGCTTTGGGGCGGTTCCAATTTTCGGTGGAGAAGGTGTAGAGTGTGAGATATTTTATGCCTATCTGCGAGGAAAGTTCGGTGGCTTTCCTTACGCTCTTCACGCCCTCGCTGTGGCCGAAACTGCGGTCAAGGCCGCGGGCACGAGCCCAACGTCCGTTGCCATCCATGATCATGGCCACATGGGTGGGGAGCTTCTCCTTGTTGATTTGTGAAGCTTTATCTTTTAATATTTGGTCGAGGTCGGCGACCTCGTGTGTTGTCTGCTCCATTGCTTAGCTTAATTTGCAGTGAATTGAGGCGCCGGGGCGCCGGAAGGGAGGTAGGTGGCTACTCTTTGTAGTTGCACACTTTGCAGCGCTCGCTAAATTCGTAGCTTATGGTGAATGTGAAGGTGGACACCCAGTCGGTGTTCTTCATGAAAGAGCTTTGTATTTGGTAAGGGTCTTTGAGGTTCTCACCATCTATCTTGTCGCTCAGAGTCTTCTTCATGAGAAATTCGGCGCCGAGGTTCACTCTTTTATTCAATTTATATTTCACACCTATGCCCATTGGTATATCCAGTGTGCACCCGGCTTTGCCGTCTACACTCCAGAACATCAGGCCAAGGCCGGCGGTGATGTAGGGGGTCACTCTTTTCAGTTTGCGATAGCGCTCGCCGATGCCGTAGTTGAAGAAATTAAATTCGCCCATCTCGCCAATTTCATAGAAGGTGGTGGAGAATTTATAGGTGGCATTGTCGGGCAATACGTTGGTCATGTTGGCCGAGTTGCCACGCAGGCCGCCCACATAGAGGTTGGTCTTGAGGGCCAAACGGGGGTTGGCAATGTAGCGCAAAAACAGCTCGGCATCCCAGCCGGGGCTGCTTAGCAAGCTTGATGTGTTGGCATCGCCCAGATAGCCGCTCATACCCAAGCCGCCGCCTATGTCGAAACGATAGTCGGTCTGCGCCGCGGCTTTGCCGGGGGCAAGAAGCAGAATGGCGAGGGCCACAGCTTGAAGGGTGCGTGATATCAGTGATTTCATTGATGCCGGTGGGATAAGGGGGTTATAACAGTGGCAAGAAGGTGAGGCGACGTATCACACCTCTCCACACAGTGTCGTAGAGCGAGCCGGAGGCGTCGCGACCACCGAAGAGGTAGATGTAGGGGCAATCCCAGGTCACATTATATCCGTCGGTGACGGTGTTGATCTTATACCATGAGGGGAGGTCGGGGGTGTAGGACTGTGTCCAGTCTTTCACCTCATAGTTGCCGGTCATGGTGGTGGAGACGGTGATAGCGTCCAGATTAATCATGCCGGGGATGAACTCGGGGAGCTGCAAGAGCTCGCCGGCCTTCGACCAGTTGACACCGTTGTCGTAGCTGATGTAGAGCGAGCGGTTAAGGTTGCCGTCGGCATCCTTTCCGCCGAGCACCATCAGTATGCTGTATTCAGTAAATGTGTAAGCGTTTTTGTTGCGGTAAGCAAAGTAGGGCAAGAGGGCTGCGCCGCTGAGGGCGGGCACACCGCCGTTGGCCAGTTGAGCCCAGTTTTCGCCGTCGTAGGCCCAGACGCTGCTGAGCAGGTTGCCGTCTTTGTCTTTACCGCCGAAGAAGAGTCCGTAGGGCTGCTGCCACCACTTGGAGGTGATGGTGTGGAAGTTGGTGTAGTCGCTCACGGGGAATCCGGAGGGCACAGCCACAGCCTCAAGGTTGCTCATTGTCGGATAGGTGGCAAACACGCGGCCTTGCGAGCCGGTGACGGTGCCTAACATTGTGTCGCCATAGGCGCCTATGATGTCGTCGAAATGTTTATCGGTGCTGCTCCAGGTCAGGCCGTCGGTAGAGCGATAGAGTGTGCCGGAGGTTGAGAGCATATAAAGGGCCTCGGAAGTGGCTTGCATGGTGCGCACTTGGGGGGTGAATCCGGGCTCTACTTGACGCTTGGCCCACTGAGCGCTGAAGGGGTCGGTGGTTGAGGCTATTGTGTAGGTGCCATCCTGCTCGGCTATGAAGCTCACCACTCGCTCGGAGAGGTTCACGGTGCGCTGCTCCCGAGGTGAAGAGAGTCGGCTTGGCAGGGCCGAAAGGGCTGTTGTGCCCCACCACAGGGAGTCGGGCTCCATGGTGTGGACATTTACTTTTATCTGATAGGTCTTGGTGTTACCCTCCTGGGAGGTGAGCACCAGAGATACGCTGCCGGTGAAGTCGATACTGTCGGTTGTGGTTTTAATATAGTCCACATCGCCGGTGCGTTTTTCGCCGCCCTCCATGTGAATCACAGCCGACGACACACTGGTAGGCAGCGAGATTATAGGTATCAGAGCGCTGATTTTGGTGCCCTTGGGCAGTGAGTCAGCGTTGAAAATCAAGCCTTTATTTAAGTCGATTGAAAAGAACACAGAGTCGAGGCCGGAAAGCACTTTAGAGTCGGCCGTCAGTGAGAAGCCGTTTACGGCTACAGAAGAGGCGGGGTTGTAGATACTATATGTGCTGTCCGAGTCGGAATTGCACGCTGTGAAAGCACTTGACAACAATGCTACAGCGGCAAATGGGGCAAAAAGCCTGCGTAGATTCATCTTTAAAACTATATTTGCACTATATGCCCACTCCTTTCCGGTGGACAAGGAGTGCCTTATTCAATTGGTTACTCCACATCAGAAGAACGGGTGTTGGCTTCTGATTATGATATTTCAAAATGCAAAATTAGCATTTATTGCCGAAATAATAGGCCTATAGAGTGCTTAATTCTGAAATATTTGTTTTTTTATAGCTTTTTAACGCCCCTTAACCCCGAAAACCGCCACCCTGCCCCACCCCATCTCCCCACAGCGCACCACCTACCAACGGTGCCACAAAAACGATTCCGGGTGCGACGGAAAGCAAAGGGGATGGTAAAAAGAAAGGGCTCGGAGTTCTCATCCGAGCCCTTGCTCAAACATCGATGTGTTGCCCCATCTCGCTGACGGAAGGGCGGGGACACGTCGTGGTAAGTGGCGGAAGGTCAGAGATATTCACACATATCCAACCTTCCTACTAAGGACATTAAGTAACAATTATTTTTACTAACCTTTCGGCCACTTTTACTAAATAGATGCCTGTCTCAAGATAAATCTCGGTCTGCTCCGCGCCTTTTGCACGGTAGACCACTTTTCCGTCAGCAGTAGCTATTGTTATGAGGCGGCCGGCTGCTCCTCGGATGGTGAGCAGGCCTTTGCTTGAGCTGATTCGTATGCTATCGTCAAGGGCGCTGTCTATGCCGGAGGGGTCGAGCACCACCTCGTTAGAGACTCTTGATTCGCCTTTATCGTAAACTACTGTAGCAAGATAGCTATGTGTGGCACCATCGAAATTGTAAGCAACTTCGGTAGTAGTAATCGGAGTGTCGTTGAGTTTCACCTTGTCTTGATAGATGTTGTAGCCAAGGAGTTCCACCTCTTCGCGGCCTGGGATGTAGGTCACATCGTCGACCATGAATATGAAGCAGTCGGGCGAGGTGCAGCGGATTGCGAAGTGGGTGGCGCCTTCGGGCAGGTCGGCTTCATAATATGTCCAAACGTTGGGGGTGTCGGTCACCTCTTTCACTAATGTGAAGTCGTCTCTATCGGTGCCGGTGGTGGAGTAGAGCACTTGGAAGGTCTCATTGCCATACTGGGTGGTGTAAGAGCGGGCGTAGAATGAGATGGTCTGCGAGTCGCCGGAGAGGATAGGCGAAATCATCCAGTCGTCGTTGCTTTCCACATTCATGGCTGCAAATGAGGCCATATATTTGTTGCCTGTGAGGGCCTTATAGGAGGCTGCGTAATTTGAATCGGCAATAGAGGAGTAGCTTGTATCAAACACTATATAAGCCATTTTTGAGCCCATGTTGGGGAATGAGGAATCGCTCAGGCCGTAGGTCACTCCACCGTCGCCGTCTATGAAGGTCCAGTCGCCGGCTTTATTGACGCCGAATGAGGTGTAGTCTTCAAAGCTGTCGGTCACGGCTACTTGCTCGTTGGATGAAGGTTCCGACCATGTGAGGGTGGTCACAGAGTCTTCAATAGAGCCGCGGAGGTCGGTGATGGACAGATAAGTGGGCTGCACGAAATCGACTGTAGCGTTGGTTGTGCTATTGTTGCTTGTGTTTTGGTCGGCTTTGAGGCTCACCACTGCGCTGTATTGACGGCTTGAGGCTTCGTCGAGCACTGAGGTGGAGAGGGCGAAGGAGACATCGGTAGTGCTCATGCTCTCAAGCTCGCTTACTGTCTTGGTGTCGAGGGTCTCGCCGTTGCTAATCAGAGAGACGGTAAATTCGCCCACCTTGCTGTTGCCGACATTCTCAACGGTTGCACCTATATTGAAGTTATTACCCAAAGTCACCTTATCGGGGGCTGTGAGGGTGGAGAGCTTTAGGTCGTAGTCCACAACGTTGTCGACTGCTATATTGTCTACCAGGATACTGTTGTCCCAATCTACACACACCACATGGAAGCCGATCTGGATGTTCTTGCCGGCATATTCAGTGAGGGGGAAGCTGAGGCGAGTCCAACCGGTGGTGCCGGCGTCGCCAAGTGTGTAGTGGCCCAGATAGGTGGTGGCATCGTCGCAAATCACATAGGGTTCAATCACATCTTCAGCGCCCTCGATAGCGTAGTAGTAGAAGCTGAAGTTGGCTCCCGGCTCATCGTTGACCTCTATCTTGGCTGAATAGAGATTCGATTGGTCTTCCTCGTCGTCGGGGGTCCACATGAGCATACCGCCGTCGTCATCGTAAGGCTCTGCCTCGGGCGATGAGCTGGAGGCTGAATAATACCATGTGCCGTTGCCCTTAGCGCCCCAAACATTGGAGGCTTTCTTGCCGGCTATCGACTCCTTGAAGGGCATCTCATAAGCCTTGCCCACCGGAATCATGTTGGAGACACCACACTTGGAGAAGTTGCTTTGGCCACCCACTTCAGAGACTATGTAGAAGTAGACAAATTGCTGAGTCTCGCCGGAGGTGGCGCTGAAGGTCACCTTGTTGTCGGTGAGATTCATTGCGTAGAACCTTTCGGTGCTGGGGCTATACACACCGTAAGACACCAGGTCGGGGTTAAGCGGGTTGCCATTGGTGTCGTAGTTCACACGGTCCCATGTGAGTGATACCACACCGGGGGTCTCGGTCTCGGTGAGCACTACATTCTTGGCAGCGCCGGCCAGAGTGAGGCCTACATAATTTTCAGCGTCGACAGCCTTGCCGATGCCGCTTTCGTTGTAGGTCACCACACGATAGGTGTAAGTGCCGGCTGTGCCTACATTGTCGATAAACGACTGGCGAGTGCCGGGGGCGGGGTTATAGATAGCTCCGAGCACCACACCGTCGCGCAGCACTTCCGCCTTGGTGATTGAGGTGAGCGGATTGCCGGCCATATCGGTAGTTGGAGTGGTGAAGGAGATTGTGGTGGAGTTGGCACCGTTGTAATCGGGTAAGAATGAGAGGTTTTCACACACATTTGGAGCGGTGGGGAGCATCGGGGCCGAGATGTAGATGTTGTCGGCATAGAGATAGAACATATTGGCCTTGCTGCAACCGTGGATTGCAAAGTAATAGTCGCCATCCTCTTCCACTGAAATCATTCTTGAAACGGGAATCGGGTCGTAAGGCTTCACATCCATAGGCTCTACGAGGCAAGTGCTCAGGCCCTCAACTGTGGGCGATTTGCCCATGTAGGCAGCCACCTGCTCGTGGTAGGTGTTGCGCGCGGTGTGCACATCGAATGAGAACTCATAGAGATAGCCGGCTTTCAGGGGCACTTTCGAGGTCACCAGATAGTCGTCCATAGCCTGAGTCTTGTTGTAAGGCACATACACTGAATTATCTTTGTAAGCCCAGGTCTTACCGTCGGCGTTGGCATCGATAACGGTGAACGAAGAGAGGGCCTCGGAGGTGTCGAATGTCTCCTTATACGGGGGCACGATGTCGCCCAGATAAATGCGCTTTGACACGCCCTCGGCACCCACACGACCGTCGAACACTGCCGACACGCCATAATAGTAGGCGGTGAGGGAAGCGGGCACCGGCACATTGTCTACCACCGAGAGATCGCTCTTGCCGCTGGATACAGTCACGCCATCGGGATAGCGCACCACATTGTAGGTCACGGCATCGGAGTTGACATATCCGCTGTGGAGAGCTCGGGTCACCTTCGACCAGCTTACGGTGAAGTTGTCGCCTGAACGAGAGAGTGTTACGCCGGTCACCTTGGCAGGCACGTCGTTGCCAATCCATGTTGAGATTGACTCGGCGGGGCTATAGCCCACACTGTTGGATACTTGCACCTTGATGGTGTAAGAACCGGCCTCGGGCACTGTGACTTCGGCCGATACGTCAGCACCGAATGTGGTGCCACCGGTGGCCACCTCAACGTCGTTGGCATATATATGATATTGTATGTCGCCCGCTCCGGCGTTGCCGTCGAAGGTTAGTGTGGGCGCCTTGAAGCTCACGGTGCCTGTAAGCGAACCGCTTGTGAATGAAGCCTTTATGCTCGACACTCCGGCCGGAGCTCCATCCTCGGCAAACGGGGTGCCGATATACATACCGGCGAGCTCCTCTTGCTCCGGAAGTTCGTAATAATAAGTAGCTTCAGCTGTCTCCAAATCCACTTTATACATGGCCATCTCATCGTCGCTGGCCACTGCATAATAATAGATGTCGGTCTTGGGGTCGATGGCACCACCGGTGATATACTGGATGGTAAGGCCGGTCGGGCCCACCAAGGAGGTCTCGCCTGTGGTCTTATCCACCTTGTAGAGACCGCCGTCAACGGCTATTGCATAGAGGGTGCCGTCGGAGCTGAATGAGCACGACGACCAACGGTCGGCAACAGCGATGGTTGAGATGGTGGTGCGCTCAAAGGTGTTGATATCAATGGTACCGAACTCAAAGCCGGTGGCATCCACATTGTAGAAGCAACCATACACGGTGTTGGTCTTGGGGTCGTTGGCAATGGCGGTAGCCAGAGTGTTCATAGGCGCTGCGCTGCGCACTGTGATTGGCTCCCAAGTAGTTGCGTCGTAAAGCACATTATATGGTATGCTATAATATGTGCCGCTATATATATAAGAACAGAAGTATTTTCCGTCGGAATATACACCGCCATAGCTTGCGTTGAGGTTGTCGCTGAGCTTAATGGCTTTGCACACCGATGAAGATATAGAGTAGATGCCCACCGGCGGCTCCTCACCGCCGTAAATCACACTAGCAATGATATTGGGTGTACCGGGCGCTATGGCGCGCTTAGGCGAGTTGGTCCTCAGCGACTTAGGCACTGACAGGGAGGTGGTAAGCGGATAGTGCACCACCCCGTTGCCACGGTTAAGCGCCGGCTTCACCGTATACTCGGTGAGCAACTTAGGCAAGCGCCCAATGGTGGCTTGCGCTTCAGCCGGCCGAGGGGCGGAACCACGCGACCGTTCGCTCACACCTTGTGCCTCTGCGGTGGTCGGCATTAAGGTGGCCAGACCCACACACAGTGCGATTGATAGGTTAATTAGCTGTTTCATAAATATTGGGTGTTAATTGGTTAAATTCACATAACAATTGCAGATATTTGCGCCGGTAAATTAAACCTACGAAGCAAAATTTGTCAAGACTTAAACCTATTGATATGTACGTAACTTCCCATCTAAGTATCACCAAAAAATACTTAGATTTTTCAACCACCTGATAATCCGCCTGTTACAAAATAAAATCACCGACATCTACGAAAAGAAATAAGTAGTTATTTTTCAGATTCAGAAATTATTATTAACTTTCGGGGCCAAATAATTGATTCTAACCTAACTCGACTTACGTATGCAAGCTCCGTCATCGTGCAGCTTTAAGGCAAAGTTAATTGCCATCTGCCTGCTAATATCAGCCACCGCATCAATATGCCAGGCCTCCACCGAGGAGGCTAAAATCGCCATATACGAAAAGATAATAGCCAACCGCTCCCTGCCCGTCGACGAATGTGCCTTGCGCGCCGACTCCATTCTTACCCTCACCAACGACCCCGCCAAGCGCAAAGCAACAATCCTGAGCAAAGCCGACCTATATTTCGACGCCGAACGCTACCGCAGCTGCGCGAAAGAATATCAGCGCATCCTGAAAGAAAAATATCCCCTGAGCGAAAGCGAATATTGCCACCTGCAATACCGCCTCATCTACTCCAACGTCTACACCACCAACTACCGCGACGCATACCTGCGCGCCACTGCCCTCAAAGAGCGCACCAAGCCCGACTCCCTAAAGTATTACGACACTCTCTCCGAAATTATGCGCCTGAACATTTACCTGAAAAACAGCCACAAACCCACCGCCGACTATCTGAACCGACTCGAAGAGCAAGTGAAAGAGCTCGACGTGCCCGCCAATGTGCGCAACGAAGTCACCTTCCAGTGGCTAAACTGCAAACTCAACTACCTCTCCCTCATAGGCGACTGGGACCAAATGAACAAGGTGCTCGACTCCGCCTGGAAATACGCACCCAGCAAGCTCGACACCGACATACTGCGCATATTCAACGCCTGGCTCCACGACGAGCTCGGCGAATACGACATGAGCCGCAAAATCTACGAGCAGATTCTGGCTGAAAACCCCACCGACGGCATCCGCTGCATCGTGGTCAACAACTACGGCGACCTACTCCTTGAAGAGGGCAAACCCCAAGAAACCATCAAACTTCTGGAGAACAATAAAGCATATATCGACCGCCTCGAAATGGAGCTTATCCGATGCCACATCCTCAACATCAGCAGCATGGCCTACGAGGCTGTGGGCGACTATCAGAAAGCCTACATGGCCAAAAAGGAAGTCTACAACAAGTTTGAAGAAATCTCCACCGATGTGAACCGCGAATTTGTAGACCTCATGTCGGAAAACGAAATGGAGAACCTGCGCCTCACACAAGAAAACCTGCTCCAACAAAACTCCAACAAGCTCACACTCATATTCGCACTTATCCTGCTATTAATCATCATAATAAGCATAGCCGTGAGCCTCTGGCGGCGCTACAACAAACGCAAGCAAGTGGCCGAATCGCTCAGCGAACGCATCGAGACAATCGACGAGACACACCGGCAGAAAGAAGCCACCTCCAAGCGCACCATCGAAGAGCGCAACCGCGAGCTCGCCGCCCTCTCGCTGCGCATGGCGCAAGTAGACAAATCGGTCAACCTCATAGCCGGCATAGCCAAAGAAGAGAGCCTGCCCGAAGCGGAGCGCATCAGCAAGATTTCAAAGCTTGTGAAAGACATAGATGTGCAAGAAAACATCTGGGACATGGTAAGTGTAGCCTTCGAGCGCACCCGGCAATCCTTTTTCAGCGAGCTCTACCGCCGCCACCCCGACCTCACCCAAGGCGAGATACGCATGTGTGCCTACATGCTCATGGGCATGAGCACCAAAGAGATAGCCTTGCTCACCAACCGATCATCGCGCACCGTCGACACCATCAAATACAACATGCGCAAAAAGATGGCCATCACCGAGCCCACCGAGTCCTACCTCCGCCGAATCGCCTCCGCCGAATAAACCCGGTGCCCCTCAAAAGGCCTATAGGCCTTATATTTATGGGATTAAACAACCACCAAAATTCCTTATGACGCGCTTAAACGTGCCGCCTATGGCTATAGCGATGAAGAGTATCGCAAACTACGACTATTTGCGCTACATAACAACCGCGTCATGCGAAATCTCAGATGGACTGAAAATACCAAGGAGATAGTTGCGTAGATACATTAGTATCGGATGATTTACGATATGCTCTTCTTGTTTTTACATCATAGCACACTGATTATCAACATCCTGTGTGAAACTGTAAAAACAAGCCTAAAAAAAAGTCTTGTTTTTACAGCTTCATAGACTTCTGATTAAACAGATAGTCTACAATCCATAAAGAGTATAAGGCAGATGGGATGAATAGAATATTTTCGCCACCATCCAGATGATAATCAGCAGTTACTGTTTTGGTTGTAACAATGATTTTTCTTAGGCCTTTAT
>CAYVAK010000027.1:14684-19460 GCA_964448425.1 uncultured Sangeribacter sp. | reverse complement strand
GATTAGGTGGGGCTATTTGCGGGCGAAGTCGGCGGGGATTTCACCCCACACTTCTGTTTCCCATTTCATTATTTTGACGCGAAATGCGTGAGTGGCGAGCCAGCGATCGGCTCGCGAGAGCAGGTTGAGCACCGGCAGAGTGTCGTCGGTGACTTTGAGTTGTGAACGCGAGTGGCCGCGACGAATCCACGACAGGGCTATGCGCGAATCGCTGTAGATGGTGTGTGCCTCGCCTCTCTGCTCCATGAGAGCTAAGGCGTGGACAATGGCAAGATATTCCCCTATATTGTTGGTGCCATGCACAAATGGCCCGGCGTGGAAAATCACCTTGCCGGTGGAGAGCTCCACGCCGCGATACTCCATGCTGCCGGGATTGCCGGCACAGGCGGCATCTACAGCCCAAGCGGTGCGGTCAATCTCGGGAAATTGACCGAGATTTATCTCCACAGCCGGAGCCTTGATGTGAGTGATGAGAGCCTTGAGCTCCTCGGAGTCGTCGCCTCGGAAGGCCCTCACAGCCTCTATTTGCGAATTGAAGCTTTTGAAGCGAGCGCCGGGGAAATTTTGCACCTGTTCGGCTGCATCTTCCCAGTTATCATACACTCCGGGCTGATAGCCCTCCCACACTACATAGTATTTACATTTCTTAGCCATAATTTACATCTAAGGGGTGGCACGGGGCCTATGGCTGTGCCATAAGATTAAGCATTGATTCAAAAATTTCGCGCGAGTTAGAGAGGCGGGGAATTTTGCGTTGTCCGCCCAGCTTACCGTTGCCGGAGGTGGAGAGCCAGCGGTCAAAGAGGCCGGTCGGGGCGGTGATAATCTGCAAGGGGTCGAGAAAAATGGTGCCGGCTCGCTTGGCCTGATAGTCGGAATTAACGGCTTGCAGAGCGCGGTCGAGGGCATCGGCGAAGTCGGCCTCGGAGCGCGGAGCGCGGGTCCATTCTATGAGCCATTGGTGGCGCCCGCGTTTGCCGGAGTCGGCATATAGCGGGGCCACAGTATAGTTGGCCGCCGAAGCGCCGGTGAGCTCGCAGGCGCGCGCAATAGCGGCGTTGGCATTATGCTCCATCACCTCCTCGCCAAAGGCGTTAATGAAGCTCTTTGTGCGGCCGGCAATGCGTATTTTAAGCGGATTCAGGGATGTGACCTCCACCGTATCGCCAATGCAATAGCGCCACAGTCCGGCCGAGCTTGTGATTATAAGGGAATATACTTTGCCAGGCTCAAGGTCGGCATAGCCCACAGGAGCGGCCAATGAGGCATCGGCAAAGTTGTAGGGTGCAAATTCAAAATAGACATCGCGGTCGAGCAGCAGGGTCATGGAGCTGTCGGCGAAGTCGGTTTGCACAGCAAAGAAGCCCTCGGAGGCATTATAATTCTCCAAGAAGTGCATCTTAGCCGGGTCGGTAAATGAGTTGTACTGACTGCGATAAGGGTCGAACGAGATGCCGCCGTGGAAGAACACCTCCAGATTGGGCCACACCTGATGCAGATTGTCGCAGCCACACTGCTGCATAAGCTTGCGCAGCAGCACCAGAAACCATGAAGGCACACCGCTGATGTTAGTGACATTGGCCCGGGCGGCTGCGGCCACAATCTTGGGCAGCTTCTCCTGCCAGTCGGCCATCAGCGCCACGCGCTTGGAGGGGATTCGCACCAGATTGACCAAAGGGCTGATGGAGTCGATAAGGGTGGCACTAAGATCGCCCACTTTCACACCTTTTTTCACCTGCTCGGTGTTGAGCTCATTGGCAAATGAGCCGCCCAGAATCAGAGCTTTGCCACTAAAGAGGCGCGAGTGGGGCACCAGGCGCAGATAGGCGGCCACCGAGTCGGAGGCGCCGGCATAATGGTTGTGTTTGAGGGCCCGGGGAGTGATGGGTATATATTTAGATTTTCCGCCGCTTGTGCCCGATGATTGGGCAAAATTCAGGCAAGCGCCGGGCCAGAGCAGGTTGCGCTCGCCGCGGAGCATACGCATCACCAAGGGGGCAATATCGTCGTATTCCACCACCGGCAGGCGTTCGGCATAGCTGCGGGCTATGAGGTGAAGGGGGAGCCCGGAGAGCTCCTCGAAATCGTATTTACGGCCCGTGAGGGTGTGGCGGGCCATGGTGAGGAGCTGTTTCAGTTGCCGGGCTTGAATCTGCTCGCCACACTGCGCCCAGGAGTCCATGCGCACAGCTTGCTTGGCAAATCGGCCTTGCACTAACGGGGTGAAATCTATCATATTAAGAGAATGGGTGGAAGGTGGTGATTACTCTTTGGGACAATGGGGTATAAGAGTCCAAACAGAGCTTGTGGGGTCGTCGGGGCAGTTGTAGGCCTCGATGGTGATCATACGGGTGTCGAAGGTCACATCTTTATTCCAAAAGTCGTCGCCGGTGGAGACGAATCCGGTGTCGTGGAGCACTTTTCCTTTGGCATTCTTGACCACAAACCGGTCGGCCAGGCTCAAGGTGCGATAGGTGAGGGTAAACACACCGGAGTCTTTGCCAAGGTCAATGTTGCTCATCACGGTTTTGGGCTTGAATTCGGAGTTATATTCCACCTCCTGGTTGCACTGCACCTTGGGGGAGAGGGGTATGGTGACCGTGCTGCCTATAAGGTCAACACCACGGCGATTCACCAAAGTAGTGTCGTTGGAATTATAGTTGGGGTGACGGGCGGCACCGCTCACCAGCGAGCGATATGAGAGCCCGGGCACCGACACAAGGCCCTGAGAGTCGGTGTGGAGCACCGGCTGACCGCTGCCGTCGATGGTGATTAAGACGTCGGCATTGGCGATAGGCTGCTGAGTGAAGTCGTCGATTACCTGCACCTGAGCATCGCCCTGCGGGTCGGGGATATTGATTTTGATAATCACCTTGTCGGTGGTGTGAAACGGCTTAATCTCAGTGCCGGTTAGGGAACCGAACTCGGCAGCCACAGTCATCGGGGTGCTGCGATAGAATATGTAGCTCCACACGCTGCACGGCATGTCGCGAACCACAGCCACGCCTTTGTCGTTGGTGACCCCTTTGAAGGCCTCCTCCTGTGTGAGCCAGGGGAAGAAGTGAGCGTCGTAGTCAATTGAGACTTCGGCCTTCTCCAAGGGGTTGTTAAACTGGTCGACCACCTGCACGGTGACATCTCTGCTGCATCTCACAAACATAGAGGCGATGAAGAGCAAAGGGATGGCGATAATGAGCCAGAACCACCAAGGCAGGCCCGGCTTCACAATGCAGTCGTAGTCCGACTGCGAGGGAGTATATTCAAAGTGTCCTTTATATGTCTTAGCCATGTGAATAATATTAGCAAAGGGTTTATACTGTTAGTGTCGGGGGCCGGGTGTCGGTGCTTGCGGGGGCACAGCGGCAGCGCGTTGGGCAGGTGCTTGCGGTGCGGCCGAGGCTTGCGGAGTGGCGGGTGTGGCCGAGGCTTGAGGTGCTTGCGGAGTGGCCGGGGGTTGCGGCTTGGCCGGAAGCACACGGAGCTTGGCTTTCTCGCCGGGGGTGAAGAGGGCTCTTGGCAGGCGAATCAGACCGGCAGAGTCGGTAGTGGCTGTTCTCACACCCGATTCGAGCTTCACCTCCACCGACACATATGGCATCACGCCGCCCAGCTTGTCGAGCACACGGATGCTGACCGTAAGGCCGTCGGGAGCAGCGACATCGGTGGGTGGGGTCGCCACAGGCGGTTGCTCTTTGCCGGCAGCCGGCAGAGTGTAGGTGAATCGATTTAGAGTCTCGTCGCTCTGAAGGGCGTAGCGCTGCTCTGAGTGTTCATCGTAGGCCACCGAGAGCTCCAACTTGGGAGTCAGAGTGATGCCTTGCAGGTCGTATTCGCCGCTTTCGGAGCCCACCATAGTGGCACCATTGATGAGAAGGGGCACAGAGGGTACCGGATTGCCGTCGGTATCTACACAGGTGACATGAGCTGAGGTGAGCCGGGGGAACACCACATCGTAGGTAGTGTCGGAGGAGTCGGGAGCAATGGTCACCACAGCGCGGCGTTTGGAGCCGTCGGCGAGCTCCACCACCGGTGAGTTGCCGGTGGCCACAGCGCCGAGATGAATGCGGCCCTGCTCATCGGAGGTCATGGGCATGGAATTGCCGAATATGTCCACATACACCTCTTGCGAGGCTATAGGCTCGCCGTCCGACCAGCGGAGCAGCAGGTCGACATTGGCCGAGGAAATGGCGGCAGCGCGCGAGAGCAAAATCTCAATGCGCGAGGCGCCCTCCTTGGAGCGAGTCTTCTTAAATCCCCATTGGCCGAGCACCACATCAACGGCACCGACGGCACCGTTGCGGCGATAGAATATGCAGGCGTCGGTGGGCACAGTGAGCAGCTTTTCAGTGGCGCGGAAGCCCTTCTCTTTGAGCTCGGCGTTGACTGCTTGCAGGCGCAAGGCCACCAAATCGCGGGTAGCCGAGTCGGCTTGAGTGAGAGCCACAAAGTCGTCTTCGCCCTCGCAGTCTATGCTCCATTGGCCTTCGTTGCGAGAGGTGAACTGGGTGTATTTAGCAAAAGTAGCAGCTGTGAGGGGCGAGAGGGTGAGAGCCATGCGGGAGTGTATGTTGGCATAGTTCTCCGTAATCAGCGGCTGGATGTTGTCAAACGATTCTTGTGAAATTATTCTCATATCTTATGTGTGTAGATAAGTAGTTATCGGGCCTCGTCATAGGCATGTGCTTGCACCAGCTGATTGTAGCGCTGACGGCGCCGGCTGAGCATCTCCTCCACATATGAGGAAGCAATCTTCTGCTTGATGGCAGTGCAAGTAGG
>CAYVAK010000027.1:11657-14584 GCA_964448425.1 uncultured Sangeribacter sp. | reverse complement strand
TATCCTTATTTACACCTTTTTTGTTGTCTTGGCCGCCGGCTGTATTTCCGCCTTTTTTGTCGGCGTTATTGTCAACTTTTTTGTTGGTGTTATCCTGAGCTTGGGCTCCCTGGTGCAGAGCATCGGCATTGCCGGCGGTGGCATCGTTGTCGCCCGATAAGGCGGCGTTGTTGATCTCCTCCAGGTCTTGCTCATCGAGGGTAGCGGCAGAGTCGGATATTGAAGGTGGCGGCAGGATATTGATAGTCGGCTCCTCTTTGGCCGGTGAGAGCAGTAAGAATAGTGCCACTGCCACACACACCACAGTCACCGCTGCGGCGATCCAAACCCAAATGGAGAGTTTGCGGCCCGGGTTAAGGCGTTCAAATCGGCCTGCCAGGTCGTTGAAACACCAACGGGAGCTGCCGGCGGTGAAGATTAGGCTCTCGGAGGGCAAGACAGCCGGCACAAAGAGCGTCAGAGAGCCCCGAGAGGGCGGGAGCACAAATCGCGGACCCTTCTTGACGGTGGGCGATGTGGCCTCTGCTTTAACCGAGGCGGTGGTGGGGAATGTTCCGGCCAACTTCTTGTATTCCAAGGTTATAGGTGCACGGAAGTCGGTGTTGGGGGTCAGGAAGTTGTTGATTAGAGGCAGGGTGTTGCCATTCTCGTCGGCAAGGACGAGCGCATCTGCATGAGGCTGCGAGGTGATTTTAGCCACAGCAGTGGCGTTGCCCAGATATCTTACCGGTAGTTTTACGCCCCCCTGCTGAATGGTTGGGAGCAGCAACTGCGAAGGGGACGGATTGCCTTCCAAGCCTCGTAGCACCAGGGTGAGCTCAAAGGGGAAGAATCCAAATTTATAAGCAGCCGATTGGGCAGCGCTCAGATAGCGCGACTTCAGGGCGTCGGCTACGGTGCCGGCGTAGTTGAATTTCTGCTCGTTGGGCAGGAGCACACAGAAGCTTATGCGGTCGTCGGGCACAAGGCACACGGCCAAATAGTTGGCAGTGTAGTCCACACCATTGAGGGCGAAGGTAATCATTCGGCACCCGGGCTGATTAATGGGGAGCAGGCGGCCCCGGAGACGATTGGAGAGGGTCTCGTGGCACACCCTTGTGGTGTGCACATCGGTGTTGAAGAGTATTCTGTAAGCGCCGGGACGCTTGAGCATATCGTCGGTGAGGATTATCAGTTTTGAGCCGGAGAGATACTCGCTGCGGTAAGGGTTCTGAATCACCATGCCAAGCTCAGCTTCGTCCTTGCAGCCCATATAAAGGGGCAGCTCGTCGGGACGGCTTTCACCGAGGGAATAGTGAAGCGGGGGGATGGATATGTCGGCACAGCGGGCCTGAAGGATAGCTTCCTGTCGGGCACCGCTCTCAATCTTGCCGGGCAGCGGCGAGCCGAACTGCGGGTGATAATAATCGGCAAAATAGGCGTTCATCATCTCATTGAGCAAGGGGAGCACGCCCGGCAACATGAAGCGGTCGGGTATGAATAGCGAGATGGCTATATAGGCGCCGTTGGCCCCGGCAGAATCGATAGAAGAACGATACTGAGTGCAGACTCTGAAGCCGGGTATAAACTCCAAGGAATAATAGTCGATGAGCGGTGTGGAGATGCGCAGGCATCGGCGCATGTCGCAAAGCGATTGAGCCACACGCGGCCGGGCGACATCCAGCCCCGGGGAGGTGTAGAGCACACTGTAGCCGTTCTTACAGCCACTCACCGCTATATATATCTTATCGTTGGTCATCATGATTGAGAATTAAAGGTGTCAGCTTTTTCTATTAGCCGAATATACCGGTCTTGGAATAGGGAGCCAAGTCTTGAATAATCTTGGCAAGCTCAAGGGAGTCGGTGCTGTCAAACTCCATGGTGTTGCCCACATAGAATTTACCCACACTGAAGGTGAAGATGTAAGGCAGATGGCTCATGGCGCTGTTAATGTTGTAGCGATGGCAGCAGTCGGTGAGGGAGTTCATGAAGGCCTTGAAGTTTTCTTTCAAATAAGAGAAAGCTATTTCGCGACGCTCGTTGCGGTCGGTGGTGCCCATAAGGTCGGCTTTGGTGAGAATCACAGCCACCGACTCCACTTTCGACATTGTGCAGCCCTTGGTGAAGTCTTTGCCTTTGCCGTCGTGGGTGAGCACCTGAAGGGCGGTGGAGAGGGTACGTTCCTGATCGAAGTCGGAGTAACCGCTCTGGTGGCCGAGAATCACATTATAGTCAAGGAGGAAGAAGAGCACCTTCTTGTTGTTGTTTTGCATAATCTGCGAGGCGCCCAGATTTTGCCACACGCCGGTGCCGGAGACGCCGGGTGAGAGGGAGTTGGCGAGCGACTTTACGGCC
Organism: uncultured Sangeribacter sp.; assembly: GCA_964448425.1. Lineage (GTDB taxonomy): Bacteria > Bacteroidota > Bacteroidia > Bacteroidales > Muribaculaceae > Lepagella. Next base: position 12,250 of record CAYVAK010000027.1, on the reverse strand, counting down.
TCACCGCTGAGCTCCACGAAGTTGAGGCGCGCCATATCTTTGTTGCGGCCGGGGTTGGCATCGGCATCTCGGCCCACAGGCACATCCATGCTTATATAGCTGATGGTGTCGGTCTGGGTAGATACCGGCGACTTATGTTCGGCCACAGCCTTTAGCAGGCCGTTGTAATAGTTTATGCTGGAGTCGGTGCCTGTGTTCTTGTCTCTGCATATCTGATGGCGCCAGCGGCCCTCTCTGTTCATGGTGTAGAAGAGGCCGGAGAGCACGGTAGACTTACCGCTACGGGGCGCACCGAGGAAGAACACATCGGAACGGTCGGTGGGGAAGCTGGAGAAGTCGGTGGTCTGAGGCAACGGATAGTCGTCTTCTATCACCATCTTCTCGGTGAAGTCGGCCGGGATGATATTATTGTCGATGAGGGTTTGGAAGTCCAGGCGCAGGCCTTTGGCTATGAATTGCGAAGCCACATCGTCGCCGGCGGCGGCAGTAGCGGCGGCTGCGCCGGCAAAAGAGCCGGTAGAGAGTGTGTCGGAGCCGTAGAGCAGCTGGCGCATCTTTGAGGCCGGATAGTTCCAGGAATTCTGCCTCATGTC
>CAYVAK010000027.1:8306-11557 GCA_964448425.1 uncultured Sangeribacter sp. | reverse complement strand
CCTTTGAGCCGGTGGCCGAAGCCTCGGCTTTCGCCCTGTCCCACTCCATTTTGCGTATATTGGCGAGCATCATCTTGTCTTTCAGCACACGGATTTTCTGCTCGGGAATGCCGCAGAAACGGAGGTCTTCCATGGAGGCTTTGCCGCTCACAAGTATCTTCACCAGATCGTCGGCAGAGAAGAGCGATACACCTCTCACTTGATTAATCTCCTGAAGTGTGAGGCCCTGAGTCTCCATAAACCCGATAAGCTGGTCTACGGTATATGTTGCCACCATGCGGGGGTCGAAGTTATTAGCGGTATTGTAAGGATAAGGGGGCATTATCTATCTTATTTTATTGCTGTTATTCGGTAGTGAGTGAAGGAAGAGAGGAGTATCATTTTGGGCGCCAGGCCGACTGAGCGCGCCAGTCATCGTCGTCCCAAGTGGCACCGGGGCCGTTTTGCACGCCGCGCGCATGGGCTGCGCCGCCGGAGAAGAGCGCGAGCCACACACCCAGAATCATGGCCTGAAGGAGCAGGGGCACCAATATGCCCAGAGCGAGAAGTCGGCAGCGCCCAGGGTGGTGAAAGAGGCATCAAGGTGGGTGGTGAATTGTGGTGCGGGCTTATAGGCGGTGTGGCTGTAGAGGGCGTCTTTATAGGTCACACTGTCGGCCTTCTGCGCACAGGCGGAGAGGGCGGAGAGCCACTGTTGCTGCTTGGTGGCAAAGGTGTGAGAGATGTAGGGCAGGAAAAATATGTCCCAGTTTCTCACCGTATAGTCGGCCTCTTGCCAGAAGACCACCACCTCATCGTGGATGGCCGAATAGCCCGACGACTGCATCAGTTTCTTCCTAAGGTCGCCTTTGTAGACCTCCAGAGTGGAAGCATCGAGATGGGTGTTGGCATCGTGTAAGCGTTTTATCTCGTTGTTGACATATTCAGCATAGCTGCCCTCCGGGGCATTGGCATCGTCCACCAGGTAATAGAGGTGCTGAAGGTCGACAATGGCGGCATCGCGATTGTCGGTCTTCACAGTGGTGGTCACAGCCACGGCATGGAGCAGGAAGGCCGCCGAGAACAGTGTCACCACTGCATAGGCGGGGAGCCAGATGGCCAAGCCGTGTGAGAGTTTCTGTGTGCGGTCGGAGGCACATTTGTTGGTGACTCGGCAGAGCATGAATAGGAAGAAGCCCATGGCTCCGCCCACCACTAAGGCTATCGGGACACTGAGCCCCCAGGAGCCTGTGGAGTAGAAATATAAGCCTATAAATACACCTATGCTCCATATGAGCAAGCCAATGGCCGAGAGCACAAGGAAGAATTTACTTACCGGTTTAGCTACGGTTGACATTTTGAAATCTGTTAAGTTTAGAATCGGGCGGAGAGAGGGGAGGGGAGCCCACCGGCGGAAGGCGAATGGCCGGGCGGAAGGCGGGGGAGGGAGGAGATTAGCTGAAGCAACCGGGATACCTGCGGCGCAGGTCCTGAAGCTGCTGCATTATGCGTTTATATTCGGCGAGGGCGGCGTCGTAGTCGCCACAGCTGTTGCCGCTACCGCTGCCGGGAGCGGGGTTATATCGGGGATTGGTGTCGGTGTCGGGGGCGTCGAAGAGTTCGTCAGCCTCGCGGTCGGGATTGTTGATAATCACCAGATAATAATCGTAGTAGGGGTCGGCCTGAGTGGAGGGTTGGCGGCCGCGCACCGGGTCGGAAGCCTCCTGCCGTGGGTTGGCATAGGTTGAGGGGTCGGAGGGGTCGGCAGCCAAGGCTGCTTGGAGGTCCATCAGCGGGCCCACATACTCATCGGTGGGGACAGCGGTGCCCACCAGAATCTCTTTCACCTGCTTGGGGGTAATGCCGGGGAAGTGGCTATAAAGCAGGGCGGCACCACCGGCCACTTGCGGAGCGGCCATGCTTGTGCCGCTCATGGCCTCGTAGCGGTTGCCGGGCACAGAGTTGTAGATGTTGACACCGGGGGCGGAGATGTCGCAGGCATCGCCGTAGTTGGAGCCTTGCATGAAGTCGAAGATAGCCATATCACCGGCTGAGTCGACGGCTGAGACCACTATTATGTGTTGGCTGCGGTTCATAGGGTCCATGGCAGCAAGCACTGTGTCGTTGCCGGCCGCCTTGGTGACGGTGACACCGGCATTCTCAATTTTCTCGTATAGCTTATCCCACATCTGCGCCTCTTGCAGGAAGGAGCTTTGGGCCACAATCTGTTGCTGCTCTATGGGCATGAATTTGCAGCCGTAGAAGGAGGGACCGAGTGAGAGGTTGATCACCTTTGCGCCATTGTTTACGGCGTAGATAAGGCCTTTAATCACCGCGCTGTCGGAAGCGCCGTTGTTGTAGAACACATTGACGGGCATCAGCGAGCAGCCCGGGGCAATGCCGCAAGCGCCCTGTCCATTGTCGGAGCGGCCCACAGCGGTGCCGGCGGTGTGCTGACCGTGGCCGTCGCCCGAGGGGAGCACCGTGGAGGCCTCGCGCACAGCGTCGTAGGGCTTCACCACCTTGCCTTGCAGCTCGGGGTGGGCCACATCGAAGCCATCGTCGAGCACAGCCACCACCACATCGGCCTTGCCCTTCTCCACATCCCATGCTTCCGGGGCGTTGACCTCCGCAAAATAGTAGCTCTCGGCTTGCGACTGCATGGCCGGATCGTTGGGCACATAGCAGCCGCCGTGCATATTGTCGGGGGTGACGAGCACGTCGAAGTCGGGCTTCATCTTCTGCGGTATCTCCTCTATGAGGGCTTCTCGCTCTTCAGGCGGCACCATGAGCAGCACATAGCCCATGGCGGTGTCGGGCGAGCAGAATTGATACTTATTCTTGTCGGGATAAATTTTGCGAAACCGGGCTATAAACTCATCGAGGGTGCCACCGGAGAGCACCATGATGTTCAGGCGGTCGTTGACCTGATAGCGCAAGCTGTCGGACGATAGCACCACATTATTCTCATTCACATCGGGGAGCTGTGTGGGCAGGTCGGCCACCTTCTCGGCAGTGCTGCATTTGCAGCATAAGAAGAGCACAACGGCGGCAAGTAAGAGTATGCCCAGGACTATCAGCAGCCACTTCAGCCACGAGCGCTTCTTTGGCTGCGGCACGGGCTGCGGCTCCGGGGGTGTGGCCGGCTGCGGGGTGATAGGCTCCGGCACTACTGCGGGCTGCGGGGCAGCCACTGCGGGCACGGCCACTCCAGCCGGCTTGGCAGCGGGCTCAACCGCTTTTACCTCCTTGGCTTCTTCAGCGGGCTTGGA
>CAYVAK010000027.1:0-8206 GCA_964448425.1 uncultured Sangeribacter sp. | reverse complement strand
GGCACTACTGCGGGCTTCGTGGGCTCTTGCGGCTCCTCGGCACTGAAACTCAAGAGCTGCACAGCTCCTTTGGCCGAATTGGCAAGACACAAGCCCCACTCGGCTATCACAATCTTGCCGTCGGCACAGAATATTGTGGAGGCGGAGGGGAGGGTGAGTATCGCTTTCAGGGCGCCGCGTGCATCGTCGTTGGGGCTAAGGCCTTGAATTGCGTCCTTAACTCGCTCCATCGAAGCAGACAGAAGGCCGGCATATTGCTCATAGTCGGAGCCTTGAAGGCTGTCAAGGGGCACCGGCAGCGAGGTAAACTTATCGGTGTTCCACACAATTGACCCGTCGGCCTCAAATGAAGGCTGTGCGAGCATGGCCACAAAAGAGGGCGCAGAGTCCTGCAGTCGGCTCTTTATCAGGGCCAAGGTCTGCTTGTAGTTGCGGAGCGGCTCCTTGCCGTTGGCAGCCACAAAGCTCACCCTTTTGGGGTCGGTGGTGGTGAGTGTATAATTCATATTATTATCTCCTGATTAATAGTGATATTAGGCGAGGCCGGCAGAGCGGCCGGCCACTCACTCGGTGGCCTTTATCACCTCCTTCATGTCCTGCAAGCTTTGGGCTATCTGCGGATATGAGTCGTAGAGGCGGGCAAACTCGGGGTGCGAGTCAAATTGCTCCACAATGAGGTGGCGAAGGCTATTGTTGAGTTGTATGTCGTATTTAGGTATGTCGCACGAGGCCACAAATCCTGATTTCATGTTGGAAATCCACTCGCTGAAGTGGCGCAGATTGGAGAAGTAGCCGAGCTTGTCGCGGTGAGAGCTGATGTCGTTCATCACCTCATCGATATGCTCAAAGGTGGTGCAGACTTCGGCCATATATTCAAGGGCTTGATTCTCGTTGAAGACGCAGGTGTCGGGGTCGGTGTGCTCGGTGGGGATGTCGATATTGCCCTTCTGAGCAGTGGCGGCTATGGAGCTCCAGAGCTCCTCGGGGAAGAAGGCGGTGCCGAAGGAGTTGACAAACTTATTGAAGGTCTCGGCCACAATATCGGCAATCATCTCAGCCATCTCGTCGAGCTTATCGGGGGTGGTGACATATTTGCGCAAGCGGCCTATGATGGTGCTGCGCAGGTCGAGCTTGCTGCTATAGAGGGCTTTAAGGGCACCGGTGATAGCCTCAAGGTCGGAAGTGGTGAGCCCGTAGGCGGTGAAATCTTTCAGATTGGCAGGGTTGAGATAGCGCTCAAACCAGAGCTTTTCGAGTTCAACCACCAGCACCTGAGCGAGGTTTTGGGTGTCGCCGGGGTGCAGCACATCGTCAATGCTATAGCCAAACCGCTCCAGATAGGCTTCCATTTGCGAAATGTCGGTGGTGTGGTAGGCTCGCATGAGGCGTTCCAGATTCTGCTCGTCGGTGAGGGCGGCATCCACACCGGCACGCTCACGGATGGCGATAAGCGGCGGTATGTCGGTCTTTTTGCGCAGCGAATCGTCGGCGGCCACATCGAGCACCTTGTCGTGGAGCTTATCTTCGGCCACAAGCATCTTGGAGATGAAGTCGGCAAAGAATTGCGGCTTGGAGGAGAAGAGGGTGTCGAATATGAAGCTTATTCTGCCGGCATCGCGCAGCGAGGCTTGAATCTGAGCATCGCCGTTGTCGGGGTGGTAATAGTTGAAGAGGCTGTTGAAGATGGTACTGAAGTTGGCGGCCACAAGTTGCTCAAAGCGCATATCGCGGCGTTGCACCACCTTTTGGCTGGCAGCCACCAGATTTTCAATTATATATTCGCTACCGTCTTGGCCGGGCGTGGCGCTGCGCTGCCAAGCCTCTTGAGGGTTGCGGAAGTGGGCTTTCACAGCGCTGTGGTTGAGGAAGGTGGCACGGAGACGCTCCAGGAACTCATTGTATTCGGGCCTCACTCCGGTCTCGGTGTGAGTCTCGGCATAGCCCTCAAATATTTGGGTGCTATAGTCGTAGTCGCGAAGCATATAGAGGTTGTCGAAGGTGGCTCCGGGGGTCCAATTATTGTACCAGCTCTCCGGGGCACGGCCATCGAGGATGTCGAGCAGGAATTTGTTGAAACGGTTTTCCCAACGGTCGGTGGCGGTGGAGAGCAACTTCTCTTCACTCTCGCCCTCCTTCTCGGTCTTGGCGTTGCGCACCAGGTCGATGTTAAACTTGGTGCCCACAATGAAGAGCGGCGGCACATCCATGCCGGAGAGGAATTCCTGACGTGCTTGCGGGGTGTCGCCCACCATGTCGGAAATCCAGCCGTTGAGGAGCTCGGCCAAGGTCTTCACATTGCTCTGCTGGGGATGGAAGCAGAACAGCAAGCTACTAATCAAGTAGCTACGCGAATATTTGTTGAAGAGATAGGCCACCCTGCCGCGGAGCACCATGTTGCAGGCCTTATCGTCGGTGATATCTTTCTCGTCGGTGTTCTCGCGGGTGCGGGCACCGGGGAAATCGAGGATGTCGAGGTTGTTGAGAAACGGCTTCTCACTTGCCACATCTTCGGGCACCTCGAGCACAATCTCGGCGGCCACAGATGTAAATTCGCTCTTGAGCACCCGCTTCACTCCGCCGGGGGTCCAGACCTGCATATCGGGCACCTTTGCCACCTCAATGGCGTTGCCCTTCTCATCGGCTGTAACTCCGAAGAATTCTTTTATGCGGTCCACACTGAGCACCGTGCCGGTAGAGTTGCGCAGAGGGTCGATGGAGATGTAGACCTCCTGCGAGAAGTCGAGGTCGCTGAGCAGCCTCACCAGGCGCGAGAATATGTCGGTAAGTATCGGGTTGTTGTTCCACAGAATTGAGAACACATCTTTCCAGGCACCGGGGGCCACATTGCCAATCACTTTGGCCAGGCGGTGGAAGTAGCCGCACTCTCCCAGGGTGCGCAGCCAATGGCCGGCTATCGGGAAGCGGGAGGGATTGAGATAGGCCTCCATCTCGTAGATGTCTACTTCGTTGAGGAAGTCTTGAGCATGGTTCATGTCGGCATATTTGGCTATGATGGCCTCAACTGCCTCTTTGAGCCTGTCGGGAGTAAGGAATATATGGTTCTTAATGTCGCTGTAATAAGAGTCGGCAATAGTGAGCACCAGGTCGGTAGGGGTGAAAATCACCGCCTTGATGGGGAAGGAGGGGTTGGGCGACGATGAGGCTCTGACGGTGAATCGGGTGATAAGGCTTGTCGACTCGGCGCCACCACCCATCGGGTTAAGGTCGCTGAGGAAGTTTACTTCGCCATCGCCGGGGTTCTTGACATTAAACACATCGGAGGTGTTTTTGAGCAGGTTGCTCACCAGATACGACTTGCCCACCTGGCTCTCGCCGAAGATGGCGGCAGCCGGCTGACAATGCAGCGCGCGGTTTATGTGGCGCATCTTCACACCCGATGATAGTATGTCGTCGCGCACCTTATCCACCGATTCGGCTTGGAGGTGAAGCGACACCCAGTCGATGGCTTTTTGGGCCACCTGTTGTTCAGCTTTTATGCGGTTTACCAGGATTGTGCGGGTGTCCTGGCGGCTTTCTGAATTCTGTTCCATAGGTAGTTGGTGAGGATTAAATTCCTAAATGGAGGATGAAAATACCGGAATCAAGCCAACCGGCTTCGGCTTCCGAGCGGCTTTGCAAGCGGAGTCGGAAATTATTTTTACCGATGGTGTTGCCCTCGGAGTCGGTGATTTGAGTGACATTGACCACCTCTTTTTCGGTGGGATAGTCGCGCTCCAAGTCGAATACGAGCGGCAGATTGGCGCGTGTGCGCAGCTTTATCGACTCCACGGCATCGGCAATGAGCTCGGGAGCCACATCTTCGGGCGAGGAGCCATAGTCCAAGCCCAGGCGCATGGCCACTTGTCGGAACGCCTCCTTGCGGAGCTCGGCATCGTCGTAGTCAAGGCAATAGAGCATCCGAGCCGGATAGCCGTCGGCATCTATTTGGCGGGTGCCCAGTGCCACCGGGAATCCCGATACACTCAGAGTGGCGGCGTTGCGCTGCGGAGTGAGGAGCGACTCTACAGCTCCGGTGCGTGTGTTCATCACGCCTATATATTCGCTGGTGGGGTGAATCTTCGATTTGAGCAGTGAGGTGTCGAGCTTAAACATGGGCAGTTTGCCACTGGCTGCCAGATAGGCTATCAGGGCACCCACGGCCACAAGCGACTTGCGGTCGGAGAAGCGACCCACATCGGTGCTGCCCGGATACCATGAGCCCACTCGATAGTCGCTCATGGAGATGATGCGGTTGATTTCCACCGGCTGCAAGCTGCGCATCATGTTGCGCATCTCGGGCAGCGAGCAGGGACGACCGTTGAGCAGCACTATGTCGGCACAGAAGGTGTGGAACATGCCTGCCCATTTTCGCATATTGATTTCAAACACTCGGTGCACTATCTCGTTGAGATACTCCGGATAGAAGGTGAGTGGGAGCTCCTCGTAGCGGAAGCCCATCTGAGTGGCGAAGAAGTCCATCAGCTCGGCCGAAGGACGCGACTCGCTGAATATGTCGTCGTAGCTGTAGGTGGCTTGCGGGGCCCCCTTCTGGAGCTTGTCTAAAAGGAAGTAGGCGGTGGGGATTAATACCTGCACACTAAACTCTTTGCGCATGCGGCACTCCACCACACCCATGTTGGAGGTGTCGGAGAAGAAATGGTGCATCTTCTCAGCCACATCGGCCACACCTATGTCGCGCAATTTGGCGGTGATGATGCCGCTGCCGTCGGGGTAGGAGCTTTTGGGCGACTCCAGAATCACGTCGGTGATGATGCGCTTCACCAGGTCGTCGCCGGCGCAGTGGAAGCTCTCGTAGTAGAGCGGATTAGCCTTCACGCTCTCTCCGGAGTCGGTGTAGTTGCAAATCATGATGTCGGAGGTTCCGGCACCTATATCGAGCGAGGCCACGGTGAGCGAGTGCTTGGGCTCGCCGTTGCGACGCCGGCCATACATTCTGAAAAATTCGGCAGTGGCACCCAGGTAGCGGCGCAGCTGTGAATAGAGGTACACCATTTGGCAGCAGGTGGCCTCATCGTAGTTCCAATGGCGCTTGTGGTCTATGTCGTCGATGCTGAGCGAGAGGTCGGCCACTGAAGGTATGATTTCGGGCTTATCGAAGTCGTTGGTGTCCACATACGGCTCGTTGAAGCGGCCGGAGTAGAAGCGGCGCAGAGCTATACAGGCCTCCTCCATGCTTCGGCGCAGGTCGATTTGCTCGGCAGCGGTCATGGCTGTGGGGCAGGTGATAATCACGCGGGCTATCTCGCGACGCAGGTTCTCATTGCCGGCGTGGCGACGGAATTCGTAGCTGTTGATTTGCGAACGTGCTTGCAGCAGAATCTCCAGGAAGCAGAAGGTCATCAAGGAGCTGCGCGAATAGCCGGCACGGGAGCCCATCTCGGCGGGATTGGCGGTGAAGGAGCCATCGCTGCGGAATTGCTGCATGATGCCGTCGTAGTACACAGTGTGGGCCGGACCGCTCACACGCTCCTTCTCGGTCACAAATTTCCACTCGCGCTCATAGGGGTCGTGGTCCCACAGATAGCGCTTGGGCGAGGAGTGGGAGGTGTCGTATTGCTCGGACGAGAGCAGGCTTCGGCCCTCGCCGTAGATGCTGCATAAGGCTTCGCGGCCCAGACGCACCACACTTGGCCACTTAAAGCGGTTGCTACCCTCAATGCCGAAGTGCTCCTCCTTGAAGCAGAGGCGCATGTCGAACGGCTCGCGATACACCTCGCCGGTGCCAAGGTCGCGCAGGGAGAGCATCGTGGAGTTGGAGAACGACTCATTCAGAGGGTCTTCGGCCAGAAGGCCGAAGGTGCGTGAGTTGCCCACATCCAGCACCAGGTTTGTCTTCACCGGTGAGAATGCATCGCCGTTGAAGAGCTTGATGTCGGGCAGGATGCCGAGCTTATGGATTGCGCTTACCAGGAATATGTAGTAAGCCATATATTTGAGCTTCTGGCCTGCGGGCACGGAGTTGAGGTCGCGCACTCCAAAGAGGTCTTGCAGATAGGGGTTGAGCCAGGGGTTGCGCTTCTCGTCGCAGAAGGCAAACACGGAGAGCGGGATGTCGATATTGTCGATTTTGCTTTTGTGAGCGGGCTGATACTCGGCCATCTCGATGGCACGGCGCGACACACCGCACAGGGCGTAGCTCTTGAGGCTCTGGCCCTCGAAGGTGGGGCCCTCTTCCAGGTCGTAGTTGGCAGGCACGGTGGTGGTGTCGACGGCCAGGGTCACCTTGTAGACACGGCGCTCCTCATCGCATTTATCGGCCACCGGGGTGAGCATCATGCGACACCAGTCGGTGGGTGAGCTGTTTTGATTCACACTGCCGGCAGCGAAGAAGGGGAGGGGGAGCCATTTGCCCTCCACAGCCTCCAGGCCGCTTTGGCGATTTTCGCCCTGACCTATGGGCTGATTGAGCCTGCTTATGCTCATCACATTCTGTGAGGGCACACAGAGCAGCAGCGCTGTGTTGATGGCGCTCTCGGGGGTGGTGAGCTCGTTGGTGTCGGGGTTCAGGTATTTGGCAGCCACAAGGTTGGTGCGCTGTATGTAGTTGTTGTTGATAAACAGCACAGTGTCGAGATATGTGGTGCTCAATATCTCATATTCATAGAAGCGTTGCGGCTTTATGGGAGCCACAGCAAGATTGATAGTCACTTCATCGGGGAGTGTGTAAAACTGCACACCGGTGTCGGAGATTAGAGAAATTTCCATGGGCCAATGGTTTGTAAAATTGCCACCGGGCAGGCTCGCGGGAGCCCCGGTGAGCAAAGGTTAGAGGTCTCGTTGAAGTGGTGGAAAAGAGCGCATTAAGGGCTCTTTGCAGCAATCATTTGCCACTACCACCTCTAAAAATGCAAATTTAGTAAATTTCCGTGACGCTGCAAACTCTATTTGCACAAAATCTGCAAAATTCAGCTAAGAGTATCTAAAGGGCGTGAACAATTGAGCCGACTAATTTGTAATGAGAACAACAGGCTAAGCATCACTCATTTATGATGCATCCCGGCCAAGAGTAAAGAAATTTAAGCCGCAAATTTGCATAAATTCAAAATACTTATTATATTTGCAAACAGATTAACACCGTTCGAGAATGGCAGACCCCTATTTTCCAAATGCGGAAACCCGGAGGAGGGTGGCAATAGCTTACCACCGGGAATTACGATAAGAGAGACAATAGGGAATAAATTAGAGAGATCAGAAATCGGTCTGCTATGAGTCCACCCTCCTCTCGACATAGTGGCAGCCGAAGCGCACCTTCAAGCGCCTCGGCTGCCATGTGTTTGGCCCCAAAACGGAGTCGAACCGGGCCCGCGACAGGCCCCAAACAAACCGAAATCGGGCCCCAAACAGGCCGAAATCCGAACCGAAAAGAAAATTTAGGCAAAAAGAAGCGCCGTTTGCTCAGGATTTTGTAATTTTGTGGTTTAGAATATCTTTTGAAACTCACTTGAAAACTCATCTGAATTCATTTGATACTAATTTGAAACTCACTAACGGTTCGCTCTGCCGCTCCTTGCCCTGCGAATCATATAAAATTATTAGCATTTTAACTATGACCTACGAATATGATTATCTGGTGATAGGATCCGGAATAGCCGGCATGAGCTTCGCACTCAAAGTGGCTAACGAACATGCACGTGTGGCACTTATCTGTAAGACTTCACTGGAAGAAGCAAACACATTTCTGGCTCAAGGCGGTGTGGCCAGCGTCACCAACCTGGAGGTAGACAACTTCGAGAAACACATTGAAGACACCATGATAGCGGGCGATTGGCTCAGCACTCCCGCCGCCGTTGAGAAGGTGGTGAAGGGAGCCCCCGAGCAGATCCGCTTCCTAATAGACCACGGTGTGAAATTCGACAAAAAAGAGGGCTCCGACCTCTTCGACCTGCACCGCGAAGGCGGCCACTCCGAATTTCGCATACTCCACCACGCCGACAACACCGGCGCTGAAATCCAAACAAGCCTCGTGCAGGAGGTGAAACAACACCCCTACATCGACGTCTACGAGCAGCACTTCGCAATACAGTCAGGTTAGTGCAGACGAACTGCTGGAAGCCGGCGGTATCAGGATTGATAAGGCGGCACACCTTGTAACTGTGGAAGGACAGTCTGTTGACTTAAGCTACAAGGAATTTGAACTTCTGACCTATTTTGTGGAGAATAAGGGCATTGCCCTATCCCGAGAAAA
>CAYVAK010000026.1:0-19574 GCA_964448425.1 uncultured Sangeribacter sp. | reverse complement strand
TGAACCAAATTTATTTAATTATTAATCGTGTCCATTTTTTAGTGGACACTCATGTGTTGGAGTCTATTCTCAATGGCTGCATATGGAAACCGTTCCTGGATTTTGATATTTCCATCTCTCTTTTCAAGGTAAACAATTTGAATGCTGTTAGATGTATGCGGAATATTGTTCGCTTTTTGAAGAAGAGTATAGCCTAACTTTAATAGCGTGAGAGAATGTGTTGTGAAAACTACTTGGATATTATAATCTGTAGAAAATTTACGTAAGATTTCCAAAAGTTTACGTTGAGAGCCGGGATACATTGTAGCATCCAGTTCATCAATGAACAACAATCCTCCCTTATAATCTTTTTTGTATTTTTCTTTTAACCGTTTGAATGATAATAATGCAAGAATGATTTTTCCTACATTATCTTGTCCAGCAGAATTCTGCATCCAATCATAGTTGTCAGCAACGAAACCTGTTGTTGTCTTATTAGGACTTGATATAATATTAGTTTCAAGGATATTGTCGAAACTGAATAAAATTTCATTATGTAAATCCTTAAACAATTTTTGTTCCTTTTCATTCAAAGCAACATCTTTTTTTACATGAAAGGATGGTTCTTCGGCGAGAGGGGTAAGGCGCTTAAGGCTTAAAAATATAACTGGATACTGAGGATATCCAGTACCTTTTTCACGTGAGCCTTTCATCCAAAATCGCAAATTGTTATTTACTTTTTTGTTACGCCACATACTTATAACAGTATACGGTTCATCCTCAGTCATAAATGATACTGTCCATTCATGTTCTCCGGCCTTGTCATATTTAGGTGGGGACAATTTGAATTTTTCACTGAATTGAGACCAGAATGAACCTCCGCAAAGAGGTTTTTCATCCTTCATTTCAGGGTGCAGGCGCAGACTGAATGGCTGTCCCAAAAGGCCCAATAAGGTAGTCTTTTGTGTGCCATTCTGTCCGGCAATGATTGTAATGTTAGTTCCCAATTTGAAGCCAACATTCTTAAAGCCATGGAACTTCGCAATATCAATACGGTCAATAATCATAATGCTTAGTTTGCATAGTTTCTAAAAAGACTATTCAACTCATCTTCTGTGTTGGCATATAGACCTTTTAAGAGAAGAAGTGAATTGGTAATATCAAGACGATGGCGGGTATTTGAATTACTTAGACCATCTGTAAGGCATATGTGTTGAATGCGACCGAATTGAGGCGCACTTACCGCATATTTTGCTAATCCTTTGGCTATGGCAAGATTGTCAATGTACTGCGAACCATGTGGCTCGGGTACATCAAACTGATAGCCATTATATGATTTACGCACGATGATGGAATCCGGATATTTAATCCAGTCCTTCTCGAGCTTCTCAATGGCGAGACCTTCAAAGAGCTCTTTCTTGCCGGAGAAATATGCGTGGAGCGTCGATAGGAGCATGCTCTTACCGAAACGGCGAGGGCGCGACAAAAAGTAATATCTACCTGTCGTAACTATCTGATATAACAACGCAGTCTTATCCACGTAAAGATATTTATCACTACGCAAACTTTCAAAGTCTTGCACGCCAATAGGCATATTTCTCAACGCTTCCATATCAACATTTTAAATTGTTAATGCAAAGGTGATAAAACTTTTTCAAACCTCAAAATTTACCGCCCCCAATTTGCCTCCCAAAAGCACTGCGAGCCGAGATGCCCCGCTATCGCGAAGTTCCCGGCTCGCAGTGCGTTTGGAGAAGGCACACAAGCGCGTCAATCATTCATACGGTGTATTACTCTACACGGACAACCTACAGCTAAAACGCCGGGCTCAATATTGTGAATTACTGTTGCCCCGGCACCAATAGTGGACCATGAACCAATTTCTATCCCCGGGATAATAGTTGCTCCTGCTCCAATCCATGCGCCATCATCAACTTTCACATTCCCACACAATGTTGCATTCGGAGACACATGAACATAATCACCAATTATCGACTCATGATCAACCGTCGCTCCTGTATTAATGATACAATGTTTACCGATAACAGCATCAGCCTGCACTATTGCACCCTGCATCACGACACTTCCTTCCCCTATAACTGCTGAAGGTGAAACTATGGCTGTGGGATGTATAGCCACACCATATCTAAAATTGCTTGTTTCAACAATTTTTCTGCGAATCGCGTTATCGCCAATGCTGATAATTAGCTGTTCACTTGTGGCATGAGGTCTGACAACTCTTATTCCCGAGAATTGCTTGATTTCAGCGTTATCATCAAACATCTCAGTGATTTCAACACCATTAGCTTTTAAAATCTCGGCAATCACTTTTGCGTGACCATGGGCTCCGTATAAAATCATAGATTAATTGTAGCCATTAAAGGCTTCCATCGTTGCATTACCCTCTTGGGAGATGTCGGCTCGATAGAACACTTTATTTATTGTTGTGAATATTACTTTGAGATCGGTCGAAAACGATACGTGGTCTACATACCAGACATCGAGTGCGAATTTTTCGGCCCAACAGATGTTGTTGCGGCCATGACACTGTGCCCAACCGGTGATGCCCGGACGCACTTCGTGGCGACGCGCCTGCTCGGCAGAATACAAGGGTAGGTATTTGATGAGCAGTGGACGAGGGCCGATTAGCGACATGTCTCCTTTGAACACGTTCCAAAGCTGCGGTAGCTCGTCGATAGAGGTGGAGCGAACAAGTTTACCTACTTTGGTGAGACGATCTGCATCGGGCAACAGATTGCCTTCAGCATCGCGTTCGTCGGTCATGGTCTTATATTTGTAGATTTTGAAGATTTTGGCGTTTTTGCCGGGGCGCTCTTGGGTGAAGAATGCGCCGGCTCCTTTGTTGGCAAAGTGCAACCATATGGTCACTACCAACAACACCGGACTCAGACACAGCAGGGCAAAACCGGAAACCAAGATGTCTAAAAATCGTTTGAAAAAATGTCTATACATATCAGCGTTTTTTGAGGGGGTTGCCCAAAAGAATGAGGGAGAGATATCTTTGGCGAGCGAGAAGTTGTGTGATATAATAGCAAACCTCTACTGCTATTACTGTGTATCCAGTCACAAATAAGTTATATGCCCAACCGTCAAGCTCTATTTTGAATAGTGAAGGCAGGATATATACCACCACCAGCGTTTGCACTACATATATTCCAAGGGTTTGCTTTCCAATCTCTGTAATATGACTATATATGGACCGCCCGCTCACTAATTTGTCGATGTAATAGCAAAGGGCTATTACAGCAAAGGAGGCGGAGAGGGCTAGAACAAACTGATTCGCGAATGGAAGAATATTGCTCGGAGTGTAGGTGCTATAGGCAAGGGGTGTAGTGGAAAGATTGTATGCGACTTTAAAATAGAAGGTGAGTGCCGAGAGCGCTATGCATACTGGCAATATCAGCGCATAATGCCGCTGTACCGCTTCAGTGTGCTTGCGAAAAAAATAGCCGGTGAGAAAGAAGAAATACATCCAGTTAATCTGCATTGTTGCAGTGCCGGGAATCAACAGTAACAGTAGATATGAGCCAAGAGCAAAAAGAATGTCATTTGTATACGTTTTTTTGCAAATGTATGCAAACAGATAACATACAAAGAGGGTCTTTAGATACCAACTATTGCCAATAAATTCATCGCGAAGCGAGACACCTGGCTCAAACAGCCATTTATAGCAAACGCCTATAAGAGACCATGCTATGGCCGGCAACAATAAGCGCATGAACTTAGAGCGGAAAAATTCCAAGAATTTAAGGCTGAAAGAATTGAAAGCGAAGAAGCCGCTCACAATCATGAACAATGGCATATGAAACGAGTAAATAAACTTATGTGAAAGCGAGGCCTCATGTAGGTTATTATTACACATATACACATGAGCCCACACCACCAAAAAGATGGCGACAAATTTTATAAGATCGAAATATGGCACGCGTTTCTTCTGTTCCATATAGAGAAAGGGGGGCTATTCTTTATTAATTTGCTACTCGTAGGGGGTCCAGTCCCAGTCGAGGCGGGTGATGTCTTCTTCGATGAGCTCGCTGCCCGATTGCACTTCTATTATCTCGATGTCGGTGAGCGCTTTTACGGCATGTCGCTGGCCGGCCCGGATGTGGGCTATGTGGCCTCGGCCCACTTTGCTCACTTTGCCGTCGATGACCAGCAGGGCCTCGCCGTCGACAAAGGTCCAGACTTCGTCTCTAAGGGCGTGTATCTGGTAGCTGATGGAGCAGCCGGGGTTGAGGTGCAGCAGCTTGGTGAGGGAGCGATAGCCGTCGGAGTGTTCGGTGTGGCCCAGCACTTTGTAGAAGCCCCAGCGACGCTCTTCAAACATGGGGCGGGCGTTGATGATGGAGACTTGCTCTTTTATGGAGTCGCTGCTGCTTTTGTCGGCTATGAGGATGCCGTCGGGGCTGGCGGAGATTATGAGATTGTCCACGCCCACACAGACTATGGGGATGTCGAGCTCGTTGACCACATGAGTGTTGCGCACGTTGGGGGCGTTGACCACATAGCCGGTGTATTCTTTGGGGAGCTGTCGGGTGAGGGCGTCCCAGGTGCCCAGGTCTTTCCACTCGCCGGCGAAGGGGACCACTGCCACTGAGGTGGCTTTCTCCACTACCTCGTAGTCGAAACTGATTTTGGGAAGCTCCTCGAAATGCTCGCGGAGCTCGGCGTAGGTGGTGGCTTGGGAATAGCGCTTCACTATGTCGAGCATGTATTGAAGGCGGAAGGCGAAGACGCCGCCGTTCCACATTGCGCCGCCGGCTATGAGCTCTTCGGCCTCACGGGTGTTGGGCTTCTCCACAAATTTGCTCACGGAGAAGGCCACGGGCTCCTCCCCTACGGAGGAGGAGGAGGAGGGGGCAACTTGGGGCACTATGTAGCCATACTGGGTGGAGGGGCCGGTGGGCTTGATGCCCATCAGGGTGAGCTGAGCCACATTCTGCTCAATGGCGCGGCACATGCGGGCGATGGCGCGGAAGTAGCCCTCTTCGGTGAACACATCGCAGGGCATCACTACTATGGGCTCGGAGGCGGGGGTGCCCTTCTCAAAGAGGGCTATGGAGGCCAATGCGATGGCCGGGAAGGTGTCGCGACGGGTGGGCTCTGTGACCACCTGCACATCCGCCCCGAGCTGGCTGCGGATGGGGTCGAGCTGCATAGCGCCGGTAGCGATAGTGATAGAGTCGGTGATGGCCGAGGAGCGGATTTGGCGCACCACGCGTTGAATCATCGACTCCACGCCGCCGCAGGGGGTTGGGAGCAGTTTGAGGAACTGCTTGGAGCGCACATCATTAGAGAGAGGCCAAAGCCTTTTTCCGGAACCTCCGGAAAGCAAAATTATTTTCATACTTAAAAATTATCGAAGCAATTGACCGCCGGCCGCCACGGGCCCGACGCCGCCGCCCCTACTTAAGGTATTGCCAAACGTCCAGCCGCTCGGCATAATATAGGGCACCATCGCGAGTCACATGGAGGCAATCTTGCGATATCATTTTTTGCGATTCTGTGAATATCTTGATATGATTATCATCTACTTTAAGAGGCGACAACATATCTATATATGAATCTTTAAATAAGATTTTCTCTTCCTTGTCAATCTGATAAACATCATCTATGATTCTGACCGTTTGCTTAAAATAGTCAGCACCATACCTGTCGTTATTGTAGACCAATCCGGCCCAAGAGCCATACGATTTCACTCCTACTCGATAAAAATCTTTTTTCATCAATACAGGAATAATCTCTGCGTATTTCTTAAATATTGAGCCGTTGTTAGCCACAAAGATGTAATTGGCTTTATCTATACGCGCCAAAGTTATGCTGTCAGGCTCTGTGCGATAAGATATATTCATCACTCTGCCGACTCCGCTTTCGAGCAATATATTCACCCAATCGCGTCCGTAACTATCGCCAATTACAAGAATATTTTTCTTGCCATTTGCCTCAAAATCCTTATCGAAAGCAAACACTCGTTCATTGTATTGCTCCGGAGTAAGGCCGTTTTGTCCTACGCGGAAATTAAGTTCTGGAATATCTCTCACAAGACCACCTTGCCTGTAATAGTAACCGGCAACGCCGATCACACATACCACAGCAACTACACAAACAGCATTCACACGATACATATTGTTTCTCGTCTTTGATATGTAGGCCGACAAAGGCTTTTCAAACAAGAAATAGAAAGCCAAGCCCAGCAGCAAAGCGCCACCTAACACCAATACATGTTCACTCAGCGAGATTTCATCGTTGAAGGCATACCTATAGAAAGCGAATAAGAGCTGATGCGAAAGATACAGACTGTAACTGGCCACTCCCAGGAAGCTAAGCGGAGCGAGGCATTTGTGTAATCGGCCACCTACGCTGACATAATTTGAATACGTCACTAAGCACACAGCCAAGCCCACCACAGAGAGCAGTCGCAATTTATTACCATCAATATCACCTGCAAACAACAGGGCTACCGATAGCGCCGCAATGGCTATATATATATATATATATCAGTGATTTACAGCGAGTTATGGCAGTTTTAGGGCAGTTTTCCACACTTTCAAAATTGTGAGTTGCAATCGCTATTAACCCGCCAACGCCCAGCTCGAAGAATCTCGACGGCAGCAAATAAAAGTTTTGCGCCACTGAAAACAGGGGCGACAGATATACGGCCAACGACAACACACACAAGCCGCCAACCATAAGTAGCAGGCCCTTGGCGCTGTCGTTAAACCACCGCTTGGCTGCAACGAATAGCAATGGGTACACCAGATAAAATTGCACTAAAACGCCTATATACCAAGTATGCATCAACGGTTTGTAGCCGTTGTCAGCCATCCAATAGTTGCCGGAAGTAATATATTGAATAAAATTATTACCGAAAAGGCAGGTACCGATAGCCGCCTCGCAATTCAGCTTGAAATGCAATGGCAACATCCATTTCCAGCCCAAAGCTAAAGCTATAACACAAACGAGCACCAAGCCCGGCGAAAGCCTACATAGGCGCTTATTAAGGTAATTCCAATAAGAAAACTTATCTTCCTTAAAATTGCGAAGCAGACCTAGAGTCACCAAATAACCGCTAATAACAAGGAAAATATCAACTCCGAGGTATCCATATTTAGAGACACCCCAATGATAGAGTATCACGGCAATAATGGCGACACCCTTCAGAACATCTAAAATTATATTTCGCTTTAACATGAGCATAAAAAACGGGGATAGGGGTTAGGAACGGCACTCCTTTATTTTTTGCCTAATTTGCGCTTGATGCGCCCGAGAAGGCAAATACTGACCTAATCGAGAGAATTTAAGTCGCGCCATGGAGCCCCAGCGAGGCAATGCGAGCGAATTGGAGCGCGAAGTGATCACTCCGGGGTGAACCGTAAAAGCCATGTCGATTCCGGCCTCTTTGGCAAACTGCATCTCATCGTTGTCGAAATCTAACGATTTCAGACCATTGGGATATGCAAACGATTTCACCTCTGTGCCGATTAGATCAGAAAGTTGCTCCACCGAATTAATGATTTCTGATTTGGAACGTTCGCGACTTTCGCCTTTTAATATGGGATGAGTAAGCGAATGAGCGCCAATCTCCACCAATCCGGATCGGTGCAATTCCAAGAGTTCTTCAGTGTTCATAAATCCACGAGGGATTTCGACTTCCGGATGTGAGCTTAGATACTCTTCAATCACATCGTAAGTGACATCAACCGGTATCTCTTTTAGTATCAGATCACAAGGAAACTTCCTAACTTCGTCGCTAAAATAGCCTCGTGAGACAATGATATTTTTAAGATCTTCTTGATTGCAAAATTTATAAGAGTAATACCAGAAATTCTTACCTGTCCGGGTGATATGAGGAGAAACAAAGATTGTGAAAGGCACATTGTGTTTCTTCATTATGGGGAAAATGATGTCGTAAGTTGAGCGCCAACCATCGTCAACGCTCAGCATACAAGCATTTTTGAGTTTCTTACCCCCATACACATGTTCCCGAAGTTCATTGATCGACACCGGATTATAATGATTCTTAAACCATATGATGCGCTGTTCAAAGGACTCAGGATTAACTTCATCATGTAAATAGAAGGCTATATTCATTATTTACCAAATTTAGATTTTATTGCTCCGGCAAGTCGGCCATAAAGGAAAGCGAATAATGGCTTCTTGTCTTTCTTATTATAGTAGTAGGTTACGTCGCAATTTCTTACATCCTTTATCCACTTCCAGATGCTGACTTGACGTTCTCGCACTACACTATTAAGGAAATCAGAGGGTTCAACCATAGCTTTAAAAGGCTCCTCTTTGGGAGAGGCGCCTGCATAATCAATGTGGCCAAGCAGAGTTGCTTTTGCCCACTGATAAGGCAGATTCAAGCCGGCATAGGTGTATGCATAGCTCCAGGTGGAATTTCTGAAATTAACTTCAAGAAAATATAGATTGTCGCTCTTATCAATCAGGCACTCTAAGGAGAAGACACCTGAGAAGTGAGTAGCCTTAATTATTTCTTGTATCTTTCGGCGCACAGGGGCATCGGTAAGAGGTTTAATCCACATATACTCACCATAACTTTTCTTGAAGAAGCGAATATATTCAGATGTGTAAGGAAACCAGATTTCCTCTCCGCCATTAACACTAAAGCCGTCTACACAAAGTTCGTTTTTCTTGTCTATAAACTCTTGGACCAGAAGTTCATCAGCTTTAATATGTTTATAGGCTTCTGCCAATTCGGCTTCAGAGCCACATATGAACACGTCATTTTTCCAACCGCCCTTAGTAGACATAGTAACTTTGGTTATTACCGGATATTTTAGGTCTTTAGGAAGTTGGCCTTTTGCAAGCACCTCTCCTTTCGGTTTAGGTATGCCGCATTGTTCTGCCACATCGCAAATTATCTCCTTGTTCATGAAGTGAGACACTCTACCTTGTGCGCCACAATTAAAGAAATAAAACTTATCTTGAAGGCGGTTATAGTTTTCGTCGAGAAGTTGGGTTGTCTTATCGGCACCGGTGAATAGGAACGGCTTCAATTCATCATTGCCAAATCGGGCAATAATAAATTCCAAGCTCTCTTCCATTGTAGGCAATTGGTGCAGCTCTTTCACATACTTGCATTTCCCAAGCATATGAGGTTTGCCGGCGTATGTGACGACGATAGGATTAATGCCCTCTTCGCCAAGGCTTCTACAGATGCCTAAAATATTATAATCATCCGTGCCGAAGACTATAAATCTATGTCGCCTTATTTCTTGATCAATCGATTGCATAAACTTCATTATTAAATTAGAGTGAAAAATCTACACCTACTACTACTCTTGGGTGCGACTTTAGAAGGTCATTACTCCACAAATAGAAGTTCCAATTTTTTATAGAATAGTAGGCGCCCACGGCCAAGTCAACATCTTTGTCAAACTTCCATGAGTGAATGGCACCAACCATTGGAGTAACACTCTGACCATTAACGGTGGGGATATTAAAACCAATATACTCCCAGTTGGAAAACGTATCAGGGGCGGCATCATTAAATGAGGCCCAGGTGTTGCTTACCCAGAAGAGCCTGCCATTGTCGGTAATATTGCCATTTAAATATAACGCTGCCGTGAGGTAACTGAATTTAAAGTTATCACTGAGATTAAACGATGGGGTGACTTGACCACCTAGGCCTATCCACTTGTTGAATCGATAACCGCCACGCAACAGGAAACCTGAGTAGGCGGAGCCATTATAGGTATAGAGGTCAAGACCGGCTGCCGCATAATTACTGACACCATATTGAAAGGTGGTATAAGTTTCCTGCGAATTGACACCCGGACGGAATTTAACAGAGGTATAGCCGTAAAGGCGACCGTCGCCTACTGTCCCTGCAAAGTAAGGGACTTGCGCTTTCAGATAAAAGCTGAAGGCAAATATAATTATAATTAGAGATATTATCTTTTTCATTTCACGCTTTTGTCTTGAAGGAGTTTTTTTATAAAAAATATAGTTCCGACAACAATCAGAGCCATAACAAGTATACCCATTATCACAGAAACCGACTGGACCAAGGCAAGGCCGCCACACCAATAAAGAGTCATGGCTACGGCACACTGCACAGATGCCCAAAACATCTTATCTTTAGAGCCAACATGTTTCTCCTTGGAAAGCAATGTAGACACCACATATGAGCCGGAATCGGAAGAGGTGATAAAAAAGAGGCACACGGTAAAAAGCGCGGCCGCAGAAAGAATTACATAGTAACCACTATTGGTAATATTTTGGAAAAAGATAAATAACGCGGTAGGCACATCATTTTGCATGGCTTGATATATCATGTCACGATATTCAGCGCCTACACAACCGAACACGCCAAACCAAATGATGGTAAAGATGGTAGGGAAAGCCAATACGCCTAAAATAAATTCTCTAATGGTGCGGCCTTTGGATATTTTTGCCACAAACACTGCCACAAAAGCAGCCCAGGCAGCAAACCAAAGATTAAAGAATATTGGATTAGCGGCAGCCCAGGCGTCGGATGATTCATTCCAGAAATCATTATAGCTAAAATAATTTCTAAACAGCAACACTGTGCCATTAGCAATATAACTTGCAAAGTTATATATGTGATGCGAAAAGACTCCGATAACGATTATTGATAGCACTAATAAGGAAACCATAACCGTAGAAATATTGGAGAGCCACTTCACACCTTTCTTAAGGCCGGATGTCACAGACCAAGCGGCAACAACGGCTATGAAAAACATTAGCAAAAATGGGCTGATTGTTGTATCGAAAACATATTCAAACCCCTTGCCAATCTGGTTTACGCCAAGTCCGAGCGAAGTGGTAAGGCCCGATATGACACCTAAAGCCATAATTATGTCGACCGCTCTGCGCGCCCACAAAGGAGTGTTGCCGGGCAATATAGAACTCATGCGCAAATCTTTCCCTTTGTTATAATGGAAATAACCAATGATCACTCCCAGAAGAGCAAACTGCACCCAATCGTTGATAGTCCAATTGAACAATGTCAGCGAATAAGCCACAGAGATAGGCTCTCCGGGGACTTTACCTGTATAAGGATTGCTATAAAAGTGAAGAATAGGCTCTTGGCAATAGAACACTATACCTATGCCGCAACCGGCCATAAACAAGCAAGAGAGCCATGAAAAAGTGCTAAACTCAGGTTTGGCATTTTTGCCGCCAAGCCTTATTTTGCCGTACTTGGAAAATACGAGGAAGAGCAACACTGCCACACAAAAGAAGCAGAAGATTGTCACCGGTCCTCTAAAAGTTACACACATGCGCGACAATACATCTTGGAAGATGGATGCCTCGGGCTTAAAAATAACCAACGAGAGCAAAGTCACGGCCAACAATGTCAAGGCTATAATGCCGTTTGACTTTCGTTTGAGAAATCGCTTCTCTAAATAAGTAGTTTTTAACATAAAAAATTGAATATTAGGAGCTTTCTCATCCTCAACAATTTATATCTTTCTCAGCGCTACCCGGCGAAATGATATCCGTTGGAGAGTTGAAAGCAATGAAATGTTCAATTCAGCGAAATAGTTTTTTATTTAATTGTCGGAGAGTTGTCGGTAGAGGCGGTCGTAGCCGGCCACCATTTTGCAGATGTCGAATTGGGCGGCGCGGGCGCCACATTGCTCGGCTATGCGGGTGTAGAGCTCGGGGTCGGCATCAAGCTCTTTTATGAGGGCAGCGAAGCCGGCGGCATCGCCCCTCTCGAAGAGCAGACCGGCACCCTGCACCACCTCGCGCAGGCCGTTGACATTGTCGGCCAGGAATGGCTTGCCCACACTCATGCCCTCCACACTGGAGAGCGACAGGCCCTCGAAATGTGAGGACATCGCCACATAGTCGGCGGCATGAAGCAGCTGCGCCACATCGGTGCGCAAGCCCAAGAAATGGACTCGTTGAGCCACTCCGCAGTCGGCTGCCAACTGTTCACATTCGCCAATACGTGGGCCGCTGCCCACCAAAAAGAGGTGGAAACGGTCGGGCAGGGAGGCCATGCCTTTAATCAGAGTGTCTTGATCCTTCTCCCATCGGAAGCCGGCCACCATCATGATTTTGCGGGAGCCGGGAGCGATAGTCTCTAATTCCGGTGAGGCTTCGGCGCCGGCATATTTGGCTACATCGACGCCATTGTTGATTACAATTATATTTGTCAACCGTGGGCCGATAAATTCAACGAGCTTGGCTTTAGTTTTGTCGGCAATACAGATCACCTTGTCGTATCGGCTAAACATTCGGCGGTCGATTGGTGCGAACCACTTGTAGTTTCTTCGGCGATTTGAGCCGCCGTGTTCGGTGGTGATCAGTTTCACTCTCTTGCCTCGGCGAGCTATGGCCGCAAAGATTTGCGGTGCATAATTGTGAGTGTGCACAATATCGTAGGCGGGCATGAGCTTGCGAAGGCGGAAGATATACTTTGGGTTGTAGACCGATTTACCCTCTGAGAAGGAAATAATTTTAATTCCGGCCTCCAGAAGAGAGGCTTTGAAGGGGGTGTCGGCGCCATCGAAGAGGAGGAGGTCAACCTCATGGCCGAGGCTTTTGAGGCGAGGGAGGAGGTCGACCATGAGCTTTTCGGCGCCGCCGGTCCTCAGGGATGTAATCACATGTAGTATCTTCATCTGAGTGTTTTTTTGTCTCTTAAATGGAATATGGCACCTACCGGGAGCAATAGTTTGCCCCACCCGGCAATCGGCACCTCTTTGCGGTTCTTGGCACAAAGGGCGAAACGCCAATAATTGATGGCTAATCGTAATTTAGTCTTAAATGAATTAGCTTGCTCAAACCACTCTGAATAAGTCATCATTGTGGCTATAGGACTTTTCATTCTGGCTGCGACAAGAGAATTTGAAAGGCCATCAGGCTGATATTCCACACTATAAATAGCTTTATTAAAATAGCGCAACCTATACTTGAGGCATATTCGGCTCCAAAGCAAAGTCTCCGGGCAGAATTTCTCGCCGGGTATCTCCGGGAAAGGGTATTGGCGGAGCACTTCGGTGCGAAACACCTCCTTCAAATCGCCATGCACGCCCCATTTCTCATATATCTCTTGCGAGGTGGAATCTATGGTGGGCAATGGCAAACCGGTGCCCACTATTGAGCCATCGGCATATTGGTCAAGGCCGCAAACACCGGCAAAGGTGTCATCGTCTTTGATGCCGGCAAAGACCTCCACTACATCGGCAATAGCTGTGGGCGGTAGCCAATCATCGCTGTCAGCGATAAAGAGCAGCTCCCCTTTTGCTTCCTTTACACCACGGTTTACAGCGGTGTGTTTGCCGCCGTTGGGCTTGAGAATGTAGAGGATGTCGATTCTACCTTCGGCCAAATATCGGGCTATGAGCTCTTCGGTGCCGTCGGTAGATCCGTCGTCTACCACCAGCCACTCGAAATCCTTGTAGCTTTGAGCGCAAAGCGAATCGTAGAGTCGCGGAAGGAGGTGCACCCGATTATAGGTCGGGGTCATTATGGTTACACGCATTTCTTTATTTTTTGATATAATTTGGATTGCAGCCAATTAAGAGGGATGGCCGCAAGGAATACACAAACAGCCAAAGCTACAACCTCAGCCATGTAAATGAAATAGCCAAGCGAGGCGTATTCAAATCTGAGGAAGTAAGTGATGTAAGGCAACAACACCGGTTGCATATGAATCAAATATGCCATAAGCACCCCTTTAGCCGCTTTGTTCAGGGCGCTGCTATGGAAGTTCCAATCCTTAAAGATTAAGATTAGGCTTACAGCCTCCAGTATAATCAGCGGATTGGTGTATCTTAGACCTATCAGGCCGAAATAGAACAGCACGGTTTGCAGCACCACAGATGCGACAAACAACTGCCGGCAGTATCTATCCAAAAACTTGAAGCCATAAATGCGCAGATAGCGAGCTAAGAGATAAAGATATATAAACCAAGTTACGCTATAGCCGCCCTCTGTGCCAAGAGCTGAAGAGCGCAGCGCGAAATCGTAGACGGCTATAAGCAAATAGCCCACTATGAGCAGCTTTTTAAATTGCGAGTGGCTGAGGCCCTCAATGCCCTTGTTGAGCAGCGGAGCAAAAATCATCAGACCGATATAGTCGGCCACAAACCAGTAGGCATTACCGCCCAATATATAATCGCAGGCTCCATCCGATGAGGCCAGAGCACTTAGCGGAAGCCATCCGAAGGATAAAGCTACAGCGAGCAGCGGAAGTGTGCAGAAGAGAATCATGAACACTAAATCGCCGATTTTCCCCAAGCTGCTACGGATGCCGAACCATCCGGATATCATCACAAATACATTGACGGAACCTATACATACCGACTCCACCAAGCACTTGGCAATATGCTCGAGATTGCTTTGGTAACCGGAACCGATAAACCACATGTTACCGTGCTCAATCAGAATCATCAAGATCAAGATTATGCGAAGCAGCTCAAACGAAGAATTACGCGCGTTTTTCATTTAAAGAGCGAGAAAAATTGGTTTGCTACTTTGAGTCGGCCATGCTCGGTGAGCACCTTAGCTCGGCCGGCTGCGGCAATCCGGGCAATCAGCGCCGGCTCTTGTGCCAGCTTAATAAGCCACTGCGTCAGCTCTCCCCTATCGGAATATTCTATGCACTCTATGCCGGTGGTCACTGCTATATTTTCAAGGGCAAGAGGTGTGCCTATCACACACAGGCCGTTGGCAAATGCATCGAGCACTTTGCCTTTGGTGCCGGTGCCCACGGCCACGGGGGTGAGCTGAATATGGTGCGACGACACTTCGGCCGCGTAATCGTTGACAAATGTTTTTATCGTAGCATTGAAGCCTGCGCGGAGCAATGCATGGCAACTCTGCTCCCAATCTTTGCCCAGGAATGTCACTTCATATCTACCCTTGACCTGGTCGGGCAACGAGAGCATAGCCTCAATAGCGCTGTCAACGGCCCGCGACATACAGAAGTCGTAGCGCCCGGCTATCAGCAGCCGGATAGCCTCGCCGGCAGCAATTTGAACCGCGTCCGCCTCCATCACATCATAGTGGGGGTGGCGGATAAAGACCGCATTGGCCCTTGGATTGAGCGAGCGGAAAAATTCTGTGTCGGCACGGCCCACCAAATGGTAAGTAATATTCTCGGTGGCCGGATAGGAGGCGGTGCATTTTGCATAGCGGTGGTACATCAGCCCATAGCGCAACAGTGCCTTAGAGCTAAGAGGGATCCCTTTTAAGCCAAGCACTCGATGGTAATACATAGCCTCGCAATCGGGGGTGGTAATCACTGTGGGGACACCGGGAAACTTCTTTGCCACATGAGCAATATCCTCTCCATATATCCACAGGCAGGCCTGCCCGCCGGCTAAAAAGCTTTTTATCTCCAGGAGCGCGGCACCCTTCAGGGGCAGGTAAGAGAGCATGGGGCGAGGCAGCAGCAGACGCATGGGCGCCAAGCCCAACAGCCTAAATCGGCGCGGCTTCTCAATAAGATGAACCCGCACCCCCAACTTGCGCTCAGATTGAGCTATCTGCTCGGGGCTGCAACCGTTTAGATTATATGTCCACACCTCCACCTCTACACCTTCAGGGCGAAAAGCCAAGAGATGGAAAGGCAGAGCACTCGCTGCGCGGCAATTAGTGGCGGTAGGTGTATGGAGAGATATAAGGGCTATACGTTTCATTTCAAAAATCTAAAAGCAGGCCTGTAAAACTTATCCACGTCATATCGGTGGTCATACTCATAGAAGGTCCAAGAGTAGTCCGGGTCGCGGTGGCCGTTAGTTAAGAAGGTCTTGTAGGGATACAGGTTATTATACGGCTGCCAAGCATTGAAGATTCTCACATACAGGGCCAGCATCAAAGCAATCATCATATAGCTCATGCCCGTCTTCACCTTGCGCTGAAACTGCGAAGTGTTGCAAATAAGGGTGATGATATATATAATGCCGAAGGTGAAATACCAAGCCACACGGCCGCCATCGCTCGAACGGACAAAGAGCAGCAACATGGCGCAAAAGAGCCAAGCCATGTTTAGGAATATCAGATTGCGCCTGGTGGGCTGAATCTTATTGTAGTTGGCTAAAATTATAACCACGAAGAAGAGCACCTCCAAGAAATATTCCAATCGCAAATTGGTGTCGGTGGCATAAGTGCCCTTAGATGCAAGTTCGGAGACATCGGCGAAAGTATCATACATAGAGCCGGTAACGCCGGTGGCACCAACCGCTGCACAGATGGCGAGAACCAGCACTACAATCGAGGGCTTCCACTTTTTAAGAGGCACAAACAGCAGCAGCGCAAACACAATGCCCGACTTATGCAACAGCATCACAAAAATAGCCAAGGCCAAAAACTTCCATTTCTTATTAGCGAGCATATAAGCCGTACCGAGCCACCAAGCCACAGAATAAGCCAACACCTGCCTCAGATAAGTAAACGAGAAGAAGAAAGCCAACCCCAGGAAAATCACAATCGCCAGGGGATAATTCGGCGCATTATTCTTAAAAGCCTTATAGAGGCAAAAATAGATTAACAGCGTGATAATCAGGATATAAATATATCTATTAGTGGTGATCATGGCTATAAGATAGCACAGGGCCGAATACATAGGCTCGAAAAACGACATACCCACGATAGTGCCGTAGGCATTGCCGTTAGTAATGCCGTTAGCAATATTATCAAACACATCGCCATAGATATATCGGTCGTAACCGCCAAACATATCGGAGAGGCCCACAAAGAGAGCCAGCGCCGTCATATAAGAGATAAGAAAGAGGCGATTGCGATTATCCGGTTTGCCGCCCACATAAGCGATCACCGGCACAAAAAATATAATCAAATATAGCCACATACAATACTAATATTTAGAAAATTACCAAACGTCAATCCTTAGAGGGAAATATTATTAGGGGATTTGCAAAAACGCATTATGCAAATAATTTTTATGCGTTGGATTGCGAAGCCACCTAAATATATTATTAAATCCATAGTACAACCTTGCGGCATAGTACATGTGTCGAGGCATATGCTTCTTCAAGAAATAATAATGATTCTTCATAAAGGTAAGGTCGACTTTTTCTTTTGGACTCATACCGGCATAATGCAATATTTTAGGCCCAGGTATTAAAATTCTCTCATATCCGGCCTTCTTGAATCGATACTGCAATTCCACCTCTTCTCCATATAAGAAAATGAACTCATCAAAGCCATTTGCCTCGTTGAATAACGATATAGGCATAAACATATCGGCGCCACACACAACATCAACTCTCTGCAATGTGTTTATTGGCAATTCGGCATCTTTTTCAACAAAGCTTCTTATGAACTCGGTGTAAGACATCCTGGGAAATGGCACATACGACAGATTTGGCTTACCGGCTCTATCAACAAGCCAACCGCCACATATACACGGGTTAGGATTTGATTCAGAAAAATCGAATAACATCTTTATAGCATTGTTCAAAATCAATGTATCCGAATTTAGCAGAAAAATATATTTCCCAACAGCATACTTGACGCCCAGATTATTACCGGCACCAAATCCCAGATTTTCTTCACTATAGATATATCTTACTCTTTTGTCTTGATCAAAAAATTCTTTACTTCCATCTGTCGAAGCATTATCAACAAGAATAATCTCATAAGAAATACCTTCTGTGTTCTTGATGATTGAATCAATACACTCAGAAGTCATTTCACGAGTATTGTAATTTATTATAATCACAGAAACATCCATTACAAATGATTTT
This sequence comes from uncultured Sangeribacter sp., assembly GCA_964448425.1. Taxonomy (GTDB): domain Bacteria; phylum Bacteroidota; class Bacteroidia; order Bacteroidales; family Muribaculaceae; genus Lepagella. The sequence continues at coordinate 1,860 of CAYVAK010000026.1, read as the reverse complement.
TGATATTGATTATATCTGAATATACATCTTGAAGTCTTTGGCCCAAAAGCATTGGATTATGTCGATTATGCGCCATTTTAATTTCGTTTTTAGATAACTCAATTAACTTATCCGGAGAATCGTGTAAATCAAGTATCTTAAAAGCCAAAGTGTGGGGCTCATTATACGGATATAATATTCCCGTTTTGCCATTTTCAACCATTTGCGGAATGCCTCCTACATTAGTAGCAATGACTGGCGTTCCTATCAATTGTGCTTCACATAAAGAATTAGGCGAATTGTCCATAATTGAGGGCAAAACAAAAATTTCAGCAGATAACAGTTCGTCTTTTACCCGCTCAACATCAATATATCCTAACAGCTTCACATTGACATCTTTTGCGTTAATACCGGTGGTATATTCGAATTCAGAAAATATTCCTTTACTACCGGAGACACGCCATTCGAAATCAATGCCTAAGTCTTTAAGTATCTTAGCGGTCTCTAAAATTATACCATTACCCTTAAGGTTACCTGCTGAAGCGATAGTAACAATCTGTATCTTGTCTTGTTTACATAAACTCCATTTCGCTTCAGAATTATAAATGGTTGGGCGTATCGCTTCTGCACAATGATAATATTTTGACCCGGGACTATAGTATTTTACAATACCTTTATCCCAATCTGTCCGTCCCATAAAGAAACTACATGAGCGCATAATCCTACGCTCAACTTCACAACGTTTCTTGTTATATGATTTTAAAAATAATCCTTGCAACGCTTTGCGAGGGTGAAAGATATTATACCATAAATTGCGAGTCTTTTTGTTCACCCTACCTTCAGCATCAATATATAGGTTTATAAACCCTTGCATATGAAGGACAATGGGGACATCGGTTTCTTCCGCAATTAGACCCCAATTCCATTCAGAGCCAAAGCAATGAATTATATCAGGGTTAAAATCAGCAATAACATCCTTTAGGAGAGGCCGTTTCAAATACCAATTATCATTGCCGTTAAATTTCATTTTAACGACATCTCGCTTGCTACATTTTATATCCAGCGGATAGTAGGTAACTCCATTCTTCCGAACTTTAAAATTACCATCTGAATACTCGAAAGCGATTCCTAAATCTATGTCAGGACAGTAGGTTCTAACGACATGTTCAAGTGAACCAATCCATCCCATTACTACCTCCTCTTTAAACAAAGACGGAGATGTGGCAAGCCAAAGCACTTTCATATTTGATTTATTTTTCTGGGTGTTTGGGCCACTAATGTTGTGCCTGCTTCTACGTCTTTTACAATTACGCAGTTCTGCCCTATTATTACATTATCACCGATGTGGACATCACCTATTACATTGGTTCCAACTCCAATAAAAACATTGTCTCCAATTATAGGGCACGGCTTACCTCTACCCTTCCATCCTATGCAGACGCCTGAATATAATGTAACATTTTCACCTATAACACAATTATCATTTACAATAATTGAGCCATAATGAGGTAAATTCAACCCGGGGCCAACTACATTGGGAGGAATCTGGAATCCGGTTTTATATCCAAGACGTCTTAGCCTATATAGATAAATAGTCCTACAAAGGATATGAAAGAACCCATATTGGTTGATATGATACTCGGCATATCGTAAATTTCGTACATAGCGCCATGTCAAACATTGATCATTGCCGGCATGGCTGTTAAGTATATATTTCAATCTTCTAAATAAGGATTGAGTTTGAGACTGATAATAAACAGCATCTTTAGCCAACCAGTCTTTCAAATCCTTTTTTGAAAGAATTAACCGTCTATTGTGTTTCATATCTGAAGATTATTTGACAGCTCTAATCCATCCAACAGATGCATTTAAGATTATAAA
>CAYVAK010000025.1:0-19946 GCA_964448425.1 uncultured Sangeribacter sp. | reverse complement strand
ATAATCATCAGAATCTCCAAAAGTATTTTTCCAAAGATTCATCATAGCCGATTTCAGTTTTTCATCATCGCCGGCGGTATCATGGTAGTAATTCATCTTCATTCAAACGTCGGATAAAATTTAGACATCCGCCACAAAAATACAACAATAATTCCAAACCAACAACCGCCCCGCGATTCGCACAATATAATGTAAGATAAAAAAATTTTGAGTAAGAAATAACAGCCCGATAAGCACTTCACAAGAAAAGGCGTCTCACAAGAAAAATAGCAGCTCAGAAAAAAGTCGAATGGGGTGGGAAAAGTAAATCAATAAATTATCAGCCGAAAACACCCCTCCAAAAAAAGAAACCGAAAAAAATAAGTCTAAAAAAAATAAACGAAAGAGACGAACTGAGAATACGCCGATAGCAACACCGGCGACTTACACGATGCACACCAAAGGAACCAAAAAGATGGCAAACCGACAGATAAGGAGAGCGATACTAAGTGCCAAATTTAGCAAATCGCCAATAAATCGTCCACAGGGAGCAACCGCAGTCCACAACCGATTTTAATTACTTTTTGTCAAGATTAACACTCCTCGCACATAGTTGGGCGGATAAAACTTGCGCAATTGTCTAAAAATTATTATATTTGCACCCGAAGACCTCAGCGAGCGCAAACAGCCCGCCGGGCATCGACAGACCTCCCCTCACCCCCGGGGAGGCGGAAACTCCGTATTATAAACCATATAATCTAATATTCAATGGAATCCAAAAAACTCCTGCTCGGAGATGAAGCATTAGCTCTTGGAGCTATCAATGCGGGATTGTCGGGTGTATATGCCTACCCCGGCACACCTTCCACCGAAATCACAGAATTTATTCAAACCGACAAAGTAGCGAAGCAGCGTGGCCTGCACTCTCACTGGTCGACCAACGAAAAGACAGCCGTAGAAGAAGCACTTGGCATGTCGTTCTGCGGCAAACGTTCACTTGTGTGCATGAAGCACGTAGGCATGAATGTAGCCGCCGACGGATTTGTAAATTCTGCCATGACAGGAGCTAATGGAGGTATGATAGTAGTTGCAGCCGACGACCCCTCCATGCACTCCTCACAAAACGAACAAGACTCCCGCTTCTACGCAAAATTCGCCATGACCCCGGCCCTTGAGCCCTCATCGCAGCAAGAAGCCTACGACATGGTGGCCTACGCCTTTGAGCTCTCGGAGAAGCACAAAATCCCCGTACTCATGCGCATGGTGACCCGTCTGGCCCACTCCCGCGGCGTAGTGGCCATAGGCGAGCCGAAAGCCGAAAATGAGCTTTCATATCCTCAAAACCCACGTCAATGGGTGCTCATGCCCGGCAACTCACGGGTGCGCTATCGTCAGCTCATCAAAGACTTCGACGCCTTCCGTCAAGAGTCGGAGCAATCACCCTTCAACCGCTACATCGACGCTCCCGACAAGAGCCTGGGCATCATAGCCAACGGTATAGCCTTCAACTATGTGATGGAAAACTACCCCGAAGGAGCGCCCCACCCCATACTTAAAATCTCACAATACCCTCTGCCCACCGACCTTATAATCCGCATGACAAAAGAGTGCGAAAAAGTGATAGTGATAGAAGAGGGACAACCGCTAATAGAAGAGAGCCTGTGTGGCCTGCTGCCCACCCACCACAAGATACTGGGCCGATTCACCGGCGAGCTTCCGCGCACCGGCGAGCTCAACCCCGACATAGTGCGCGAGGCACTCTCACTGAAGCCCCACACCCACGCCCAAGCATCGCAAGTAGTGATGCCCCGTCCGCCGGCACTCTGCCAAGGCTGCGGCCACCGCGATGTGTATCACGCCCTCAACGACGTGCTCGCAGGCTATCAGAATCCCAAAGTGTTTGGCGACATAGGTTGCTACACCCTAGGCTGGCTGGCCCCCTTCAACGCCATTGACACCTGTGTAGACATGGGAGCATCAATCACCATGGCCAAAGGAGCCGCCGACGCCGGACAACACCCCTCAGTGGCAATCATAGGCGACAGCACATTCACCCACAGCGGCATGACCGGCCTGCTGGATGCCATCAACGAAGACACCCACATGACCGTGATAATCTCCGACAACCTCACCACCGGCATGACCGGAGGCCAAGACAGCCAAGGCACCGGCAAACTCGAGCAGATATGCCTGGGACTGGGCGCAAGTCCGGAGCATGTGCGCACCATCGACTCCCTGCCCAAAAATCACGACGAGATGATGAAACTCTTCAAAGAGGAGTTTGAACATCCCGGACTCTCAGTGATTGTGTCGCGTCGCGAATGTTTGCAGACAGCTCGTCGCCACGCAGCCGCCAAAGCAAAAGCTTCAAAATAATAATTCACCGAGCAGCAGCACTCCGCTCCGCCCCTGTAGCCGCGCCCCACAGCGCCGCGCCCCCAATGCAAACAGCACAGCGCAGGCCGCACAAACAGCCACAGAGCCGGAGCCGAAAGCCGAGAGCTGCTCAAAAAAACATTAAAGATTTCAGATGAAAACAGATATAGTGTTGGCAGGTGTAGGTGGTCAAGGCATCCTATCCATAGCAACAATACTTGGAGCCGCAGCGCTCAAAGAAGACCTATATATAAAGCAAGCCGAAGTCCACGGCATGAGTCAGCGCGGTGGTGACGTGCAGTCTAACCTGCGCATCAGCAGCTCGCCCATAGCCAGCGACCTCATAGCGCTGGGCACAGCCGACCTCGTAGTGTCGCTTGAGCCCATGGAAGCGCTCCGCTATGTGGAATATCTAAAGCCCGAAGGCTGGATAGTGACCTCCACAGCACCATTTATCAACATCCCAAACTACCCCGAGCCCGAAGTCCTCGACAAAGAGCTCAAAGCATGGCCCCACACAGTGGCCTTCGACATGGACCAAATGGCCAAAGATGTAGCCACAGCCCGTGCCTCCAACATGGTGCTTTTGGGAGCCGCAGCCCCCTTCACCGGCATGGAGATAGATAAAATTGAAGAGGGCATACGCACCATATTCCAAGCCAAAGGCGAAGCCATAGTGGACATGAACATCCGCGCCTTCCGCTCCGGAGTGGAGTACGCCCGCAAAATCGACGCTCAGGCTAAATAGCCCCACCTCACATAGCTCCGGAGCCGCAAAAAGCTCCGGAGCTAAATATAGGCTTCACCCGGCCGGTCACAGCGCCTCAAAATCCGAAAGGCACCCGCCTCAAAATCCTAAAGGCAAAATCAGCAATTTCAGATTCGGCAAAGCCGGGAAGCCGCAATCACAACATCCAACACAGGAGAAGCCACAAACGCATTCTCCCATAACTCAAACCTCAAATCTATGTACCCTCTATCACAAGAGCAAATGGCACAAGCCATGTCAGAGCTCAACATCAGCGACATTACAGAAGCCACCATACGCCAAATAGTGTCACTCTCGCAACGCCTTGGCGCCCTTGCCGGCGACGACTTTGTGCACCTCGAAATAGGCAACCCCGGACTTGAAGCATCCAAAGTAGGTGTAGAGGCCGAATGCGAAAGCCTGCGAGCCGGAGTAGCCAACAAATATCCCGCCATAGGAGGCATACCCGCACTCAAAGAGGCCGGCGAAGAATTTCTCCGGGCATTCCTGGACATCGAATTGCCGGGCCGATGCATAGTGCCCACCGTAGGCTCCATGCAAGGCACCTACTCAGTGATATGCCTGCTCCAACGCTGCGACCCCAAGAAAGACACCATACTATTTATCAACCCCGGATTCCCCGCTCAGCGCAGCCAAGCCCACCTGCTCGGACTCAGAATCCAATCGTTCGACATATACGACTACCGCGGCTCACGCCTATCCGCCAAGCTCGAAGAAGAGCTAAGCAGTGGCAGAGTGGCCGGCATCCTATATTGCAACCCCAACAACCCGGCTTGGATCAACCTCACCGAAGACGAGCTCAAAATCCTTGGAGAGGCAGCCACACGCCACGATGTAGTGATTCTGGAAGACCTCGCCTACATGGGCATGGACTATCGTCAAGACACCGGCACCCCATATTGCAGCCCCTTTGTGCCCACAGTAGCTCGCTACACCGACCGCTACATACTCTTCTGCTCAGCCTCCAAGATATTCAGCTACGCCGGCCAACGCATCTCCATGGTGTGCTTCTCGCCTGCGCTCTACGACCGCCGCTACGAAGGCCTGGCCGACTTCTTCCACATCCCCCTTATGGGCAACGCATTCGTCTTTGGAGTGCTCTACGCCCTCTCATCGGGCACAGCCCACTCCGCACAATGCGCCTTCGCAGCCATGCTCAAAGCGGCAGCCCGCGGAGAGCTCAACTTTGTGAAAGTAAACCATGAATACGCCCGCCGTGCCGAAATAGTGAAACGCCTCTTCACCGACAACGGCTTCCACATAGTCTACGATCGCGATGCCGACGGCTCGCCCATAGCCGACGGATTCTTCTTCACCGTAGGCTACGGCGACATGCAGGGCGGCGAGCTCCAATATCAACTCATGCGCCACGGAGTGAGCGCCATATCGCTCCCATCCACCGGCTCCCTCCAGCAAGGACTCAGAGCATGCGTATCAATGATATCGAGCGAGGAAGAATTCAACAAACTCCAACAACGCTTAAAGAACTTCAATAATGAACAGCGCCAAGGCTAACTACATGACCGCCGACCAAGCGATGCAACTCATCAGCAGCGGCGACCATATCTACTTCCAAGGCTCCACCTCGGTGCCCGAAACCCTCCTTGAGGCATTGGCCCGCAGAGGCCATGAGCTCAAAGATGTCACCATCTACTGCGGCTTCAGCATCACCAAAGGGCCGGCGCCGTTTTGCCGTCCCGAATTCAAAGACACCTTCCTGGTCAACAGCTTCTTTGTGAGCCCCAATGTGCGCCAATGGATAGCCGACGGCTATGGAGTGACCACCCCGCGCTACCTCAGCAACGTGCCCGACTTCATACGCGACGGCACATGGCCCGTGACCGTAGCATTCATCAACTGCTCGCTGCCCAACGAAGAGGGCTATGTGAGCTACGGTGTAGGAGCCGACGTGGCTGTATCGGCAGTGGAACGAGCCAAAATAGTGATTGGCCAAATCAACCCCCACATGCCCTTCTCCGTGGGCGACCCACTGATACACATCAGCAAGCTCGCCGCAGCCGTAGAAGTAGACGACCCACTGGTGGAAGTGCCCACCCCGGTGCCATCAGAAAAAGAGATACAGATAGGCAACTATATAGCCTCCGAAATCCCCGACGGAGCCACCCTGCAAATCGGCGTGGGCGGCATCCCCAACGCCGTGATTGCAGCCCTCAAAAGCCATAAAGACCTCGGCCTGCACACCGAAGCCATGACCGACGGTGTGCTTCCACTGCTCGAAAGCGGAGTAATCAACAACTCCCAAAAGAAAGTATTACCGGGCAAATCAGTGGCCTCACTGGCCCTAGGCTCACGCCGCCTCTACGACTACATGGACGGCAACCCCGACATCATACTGCGCGACTGCGCTTGGACCAACAACCCCTTCATCATAGCGCAAAACCCCAAAGTAATGTCGATCAACTCCTGCATGGAGATAGACCTTAGCGGACAAGTGTGTGCCGACTCCATAGGCACCAAAATCTACTCCGGAGTGGGCGGCCAGAACGACTTCGTCTACGGCTCCTCACTGAGCCAAGGCGGCAAATCATTCATAGCCATGCTCGCCACCACCTCCAAAGGCGCCAACAAAATCAAACCGCTACTGACCCCGGGCGCCGGAGTGGTGACCACACGCTACGTGGTAGACTACATAGCCACCGAATACGGCATAGTGAACCTGCGAGGCAGCAGCCTGCCCCTTCGCGCCAAAAAGCTCATAAGCATAGCCGCACCGCAATTCCGCGAAGAACTGGAGCGCGCCGCCACTGAGCGATTCGGCCACTCATTCCTCCGCCTACACTAACAAAGAGAGAAATCCACTATCAAAAACAATGCAAAATCCATATTTTGTCGCCCCGTCGGCAAAATATGGATTTGTTTTTTGCCGGAAATAAAATATAATGCTTAACTTTGCCGACATAGACCTACAACACCTTACGAATTTACAACACACCATGAACACACCCACTAACTTTAGCCCCTCGGAGCTCCAATACCTCAAGCTCCTGGCTAAGAGCTTTCCATCTGTAGCTGCCGCCAGCACAGAAATCATCAACCTTGAGGCCATACTCAATCTGCCCAAAGGCACCGAACACTTCCTCACCGACATACACGGCGAAGACGAAGCCTTCCGCCATGTGCTCAAAAACGCATCCGGCACCATAAAGCGCAAAGTCGACGAAATATTCGGCTCATCCATGCGCGAACACGAGCGCCAAGAGCTTTGCACACTTATCTACTACCCCAAAGAGAAGCTCAAACTGGTGCACCGCTCCGAGCGCGACATATGCGAATGGTATCACCTTACCCTCAACCGACTGGTGAAAGTGTGCCAAAACGTATCATCGAAATACACCCGCTCCAAGGTGCGCAAAGCCCTGCCCGACGACTTCTCCTACATAATCCAAGAGCTGCTACACGAAACCGAAGCCGACCCCAACAAGAGCGCCTACTTCAGCCAAATCATCTCCACCATCATCTCCACCGAGCGAGCCGAAGCCTTCATCGTGGCCATATGCAATGTGATACAGCGCCTCGCCATCGACTCCCTGCACATAGTGGGCGACATCTACGACCGCGGCCCCGGTGCCCACATCATCATGGACACCATATGCGACTACCACAACTTCGACATCCAATGGGGCAACCACGACCTGCTCTGGATGGGCGCCTTCGCCGGCAACGAAGCCTCAATGGCCAACGCCGTGAGAATTTCACTGCGCTACGCCAACCTCGCCACCCTGGAAGATGGCTACGGCATAAACCTGCTCCCCCTGGCCACCTTCGCCATGGAGACTTATGCGGGCTCACCCCTGAAGGTATTCATGCCCAAAATCAAAAGCTACAGCCCCGAGCTCTCCGAAAAAAAGAAACACCTCATAGCTCAGATGCACAAAGCCATCTTTGTGATTCAACTCAAACTCGAAGCCGCACTGATAGCCCGCAACCCGGCCTACAAAATGAACGACCGCAACCTGCTGCACCTCATCAACTTCGCCGAAGGCACCATAGAGATAGAGGGCACCACCTACCCGCTGCGCGACTTCGATATGCCCACAGTCGACCCCAAAGACCCCTACCGCCTCACCTCCGAAGAAGAAAACATAGTGCGCCAACTCCGCACATCATTCATATGCAGCGAAAAGCTCCGCAAACACATCTACTGCATGCTGCGCTACGGCTCCTACTATCTGGCCCGCAACAACATACTCCTCTACCACGCCTCCGTGCCCCTCAACTCCGACGGCTCATTCCGCGAAGTGGAAGTGGAGGGAGTGCGCTTCGCCGGCAAAGCACTTCTCGACCGCCTCGACTCGCTGGTGCAACTCGCCTGCCGCAAGCCCTGGAAAGAGCCCACCGCCGAAAAACAATACGCAATAGACTATATGTGGTATCTGTGGTGCGGCCCCGACTCACCATCGTTCGACAAAGCTAAAATGGCCACCTTCGAGCGCTACCTCATAGAAGACAAAAAGCCACAAAAAGAGGAGAAAGGCTGGTACTACAAGCTCAACGACTCGGAAGAGATATGCGACAAGATACTCACAGAATTCGGCCTTGACCCCGAACACTCTCACATAGTCAACGGCCACGTACCGGTAAAAATCATCAAAGGCGAAAAGCCGGTGAAAGCCGGCGGCAAACTGCTGGTAATCGACGGCGGCTTCTCGCGCGCATATCAGCCCGAGACCGGCATAGCCGGCTACACCCTGGTGTTCCACTCACGCGGCCTTCAGCTGGTGCAGCACCAACCCTTCGAATCCACAAAGAAAGCCATCGAAGAGGAAGAAGACATCATCTCCGACACCGTGCTGGCCGAATGGGGCAACCGCCGACTCACCGTCAACGACACCGACATAGGTCGCGAACTACGGTCGCAAATCTACGAGCTCCACAAGCTCCTGGCCGCCTTCCGCTCCGGCCAAGTAAAGACCCGATAGCCCGGGCCGGCCCCGCCGCCACAAAGCGCAAGCCCTAAGCAATTTAAGCCTCCGCCCCGCCATCCAGGCGAGCGCTCCGGAGGCCCTAAGGGGCCCAAAAAGGAAGAGAAAAGCGAGCCTCGAGGTTCCAAAAATCTGTTAAAAATTTGGCGGAACAAACAATTCTTCCTACCTTTGTGTTGTAATAATAAAGGCAAGAGAGATTGCCGGAGACCCAGGCTTCAAATTCTCAAAAGAGATTGACGAGGCGATAAATCGAAATTCACCACATCAAAGTAGATTGGGAAACTCATCAAATATAAATGAAATACCGAGACAAGCTACCATCTTAATGGCGGGCCGCACCTTTTAGGTTGAGAACACTCTCACGGCGGATTACAAAGGGGTGGAGCACTCAAACCCTGTCATACGGAGTTTCATCGCATCCTTTGATGTGGCACACATAGAGAGCCGATAGTCGCACGATTACCGGCTCTTTCCATATTTCCCTCCCGCCGCCCCTGCCGGCTCCCGCCACCCCCTTCAGCCGCCCCATCCTCGGGGCCGATAATCACACTCTAAAAAACTATAAAAACTCAGATATGAAAGACGTTAAAGAATCATTGCTCCAACGCACAAGTGTGCGCCGCTACGAGCGCGAGAGCATACCACAAGCCACCATGGACTTCATCTACCAAGCAGTGGCCAACACCCCTACAAGCTACAACGGCCAGCAGTATTCCGTAATCGACATCTCTGACCAGGCCCTCAAAGAGAAGCTCTACGAGCTCACCAACCAAAAGCAGCTTAAGACTTGCAACCGCCTGCTCATATTCTGCTCCGACTACAACAAAATCACCCTACTGGCCAAGCGTAAAGGCATCGACGTGCCCCCCTTCACCTCAACAATGGACGCTGTGACCATCGGCATAATCGACGCCTCTCTGGCCATGATGAGCGCCGTAGTGGCAGCTCAAGCTTGCGGCCTGGGCAGCAACTGTGTGGGCTACCTGCGCACCGTCGACCCCGCCAAAGTGGCCGAGCTGCTCAAACTCCCCAAAGGAGTGTTTGTGGTGTGCGGCCTCGCACTAGGTGTGCCCAGAGAGCAACCCGACCTGAAACCCAAACAGCCCAAAGAGCTCCTCTTCTTCCCCAACGAATACCGCCAAGACACCGAGCAACTGACCGACCAACTTGCCGACTACGACACCGTGGTGCAAACCTACAACCGCAACCGCGCCGGCGGTACCACCGACAACGACTGGTGTGGCCACATCCTCGACTATTACCGCCACGCCTGCGACTATCGCATCCTCGACTACCTACGCGCACAAGGCTATGAGGTGCAGAAATAACCCCGCTACACCCCTCTCACTCCTCCTGCTCACTGCCACCTTGGCTCTGCCGGCACCCCTGAACGCCGACAACACAGCCGAGGCGCGCGACCTCATTGACGCCGGCGATTACGCCTCCGCACTGCTCCTGCTGGAGAACGATCTGACCTCCAACAACCTCGCTACCGGCACCGCCAACGCCCTCGCTGCCGAAGCACACTACATGCTGGGCAACCGCTCCCTGGCTGCCGAATATGCCGACAAAGCCATGGCTAAAGGCATTGCCGACGCCTACCTCATAGGCGGCAAACTCGCTTTTGAGGCCTACGACCTCGACACAGCCAAAGCACGCTATGCCAAATACATAGCACTGAAAAACAAAGCCAAAAAGCCAATCGATCCCGAAGCCTCCGAGGCCCAAGAGGCCATAGCCCTGGCCGAAGATATGCTTGAGCGAGTGGAGCAGATTGTGGTAATCGACCGCATAGATGTAGACAAAGACAGCTTCTTTGAAGCCTACAACCTATCCTCCTCGGCCGGGCAGCTGCGCGACGCCAACACCCTGCCCATATCCGCCGCCCGCACAGTGAGCACCCCCTACTTTGAAAGCGAAGATGGCGACTACCGCATATGGGCACAATCGTCGGACATTGACGCCGACTTCACCCTCATGGAGCAGAGCCGCCTGATAGGCAACGGCTGGGACGACCCTACACCACTTGCCGGCGATATACAGATTGAAAACGGCGATGCCGCCTACCCCTTCCTCATGGCCGACGGCATAACCCTCTATTTCGCATCCAACGGCGAAGGCTCCATAGGCGGCTACGACATTTTCCGCTCCAACAAAGACTCCGAAACCGGGCTCTTTCAGGCACCCGTGAACATGGGTATGCCCTACAACTCCCCTGCCGACGACTATATGCTCGCCATCGACGAATATATAGGTCTGGGCTGGTGGGCCACCGACCGCAACCATCTGCCCGACGGCAAAATCAGTGTCTACGTGTTCATCCCCTCCGAGACCCGCAAAAACTGCGACGTCGACTCCCCCGACATCATCTCACTGGCCCGTCTGGACGACATCTCAGTCACACAAACCGACCCCGATGCCGACTATTCCGAGCTGCGCGCCATAGCCCGCAAGAGCAAATCAGCCGGCACAAAGGCCAAGACCTCCGAATTCAACTTCCCCGTTGGAAGCGGCAAAATCTACACCCGGATGAGCGATTTCCGCTCCTCTGAGGCACGCGGACTCATGAAGCAATATCTCACATCAAAACATGAGCTCGACCTCCTGAAATCAAAGCTAAACGGCTATCGCCGGCAATATGCCCTCTCACCCTCCTCAGCCTTGAGCTCACAGATACTCGAAGCCGAAAAAGAGCTTGAACAAGGGCAAAGCGTCCTCAACCGCCTGCGCGGCAAAGTGATCGACGCCGAACGCTCCAACCGCTGATAGCCGCACTCCCCCCCCAATCAGACCTACAAATCAACATATTACTAAATAGCCACTCAAATGAATCGAAAACCACTGACACTCCTCTCACTCTCCCTCCTCTCACTCTCCTTCACAGCGCAAGCTCGCGAATTTGCCCTGGGCGCCGACATCTCCGGCACCACCATGGACGAATCGCGCGGCCAATACTCCTACACCACCGACGGCGTACAAACCGAAAACACCCTGCTCATGAAGCAATACGGCATGAACGCCGTGCGCCTGCGCGTATGGGTAGACCCCCGAGGCGGCTGGAGCTCTAAAGAAGATGTCTTGGTCATGGCACGCCGAGCCAAAGCTCAAGGCATGGATATAATGATCGACTTCCACTATTCCGACTGGTGGGCCGACCCAAACAAGCAAAACATACCCGCTGCTTGGAAAGACCTTGACCTTGACGGCATGCGCAAAGCCCTCGCCGACCACACCATGGCCACCCTGAAGCTACTTAAAGACAACGACATAGACGTGAAATGGGTGCAGGTGGGCAACGAGACCCGCGACGGATTCCTCTGGCCCATGGGTCAAATCTCAGCCGGCAACACAGAGCAATACGCCCTGCTCACTCAGAGCGGCTACGACGCAGTAAAAGCCATCTATCCCCAAGCTAAAGTCATAATCCACATAGACAACGGTTTCGACGCCCCGCTCTACGACTCTATATTCGACGCCCTGGCTTCCTACGGCACCAAATGGGATATAATCGGCATGAGCGTCTACCCCTTCTGGGCCATAGACGGCAAATATGAAACCACCGCCGAGCAAACCCTCGAAGATGCCATCGACAACATACGCCACCTCAAAGCAAAATATGGCACCGACGTCATGATTGTAGAGGTAGGTGTCGACGCCAATTTCCCTCAGGAGGGCAAAATATTTATGGATGCACTCTTCGACGCTGCCATCTTCGGCACCGGCGGAGCCTGCACCGGAGTGTTCTATTGGGCACCCGAAGCCAATGCCGAAGGCGGCTACAAACTCGGAGCCTTCCAGAAGTCACACCCCACTGAGATTCTCGACTCCTATCCGCGCGCAGCCGGCCTGCTCAAGCCCCTCCTCACCCCGCAAGAATAATCCCCCCGATTCACCTCACCATAAGCTCCGCCCTCCGGCACTGCCACTTCAGAGGGGGCGGGGGCTTAAACTATCCGGGCCTTCCGGTGTCCTAAACATAAGTAACGTAACCCCACAAACATTGCAACCATATGAACAGATACACCATATTAGGAATTTCAGGCGCCGCCATGCTTATGCTAACCACCTCATGCAGCCTTTTCACCAAGACCATAAAAAGTGATAGCGAACTCCCCTCCGACCGCGAAACAGTGACACAAAACAAGACCACCGACACCTACCACATCAAAGCAATCGACAACGGCGACATCACCGGCGAATGGGCCATCTCTCAAGTGGCCGGCCACACAGCCAACGGCGAGTCGACCCCCTACCTGATGTTCGACAACGGTGTGGTGTATGGCAACAACGGTTGCAACACCCTCAACGGCAAATATAGTGTGAACCCCGCCGACAGCACCCTACGCTTCTCGGAGCTTATCACCACTATGCGGCTCTGCAACATGACCGACCTTACCGACACCGACATCAACACAGCCCTCGACCTGACCCGCAGATACACCTGGGCCATGACCACCGAATCGCAATATGTGCTCTCACTGCTGGGCGCCGACGGCAACCTGCTCATGCAGCTTGTGCGCCAAGATTTCGACTTCCTAAACGGCGCCTGGAGCGTGACAGCAATCAACGGCAACGCCCAGACCAACGATGATGTGAAATTAGTGTTCGACATACCCGAGCTCAAGCTCCACGGCAACACCGGCTGCAACATACTCAACGGCACCATAGCCACCGACCTGAGCGAACGCAACTCCATCTCCCTGCAAAACATCATCACCACACGCCGCGCTTGCCCCGACAGCGACATCGAAACATCGCTGCTTGTAGCCCTCGAAGATGTGGTCTACGCTCGTCCCATCGACACCGACCACTGCGAGCTGCTCAACAACCAAGGCGAAAGCATCCTGGTGCTCAAAAGAGCCGCCGACCTCAACATTGATTAACCCCCGTAATTGCACCGCGACTCCTCACTGAGAGTATGAGCAAATCATCACTGATAAAATATTGCCACGCCCCACTCCTTGCCCTATGCCTCGGTGTGGGGAGTGCATCTTATTGCCACGCACAAGTCAACGCCGAGCAAGTCACAATCATAGGTCGCAACGTACTGGCCATGGACGACTATCTGCTGGCCATCCAATACTTCAACCAGGCGATAAAAGCAAAGCCCTACCTCTCGGAGCCTTATTACTACCGCGGACTCGCAAAACTGATGCTCGACGACTACAAAGGCGCCGAGAGCGATTGCAGCGAAGCTATCTCGCGCAACAAATTTAAATATGAAGCCTACCGTGTGCGCGGATTCTCACGCATGCAAAACGGCGCCGACTCCGCCGCCGTGGCCGACTTCAATGAGGGCCTCAAATATGCCCCCAACGACAAATATTTCCTATTCTACAAAGCCGTAGCCCAGAGCGAAGGCAAAGACTTTGCCGGCGCCGACTCCACCTTCACCACCCTGCTGCGCATCTACCCAAAATTCGACGAAGGGCTCGTGGCTCGCTCCCAAATGCTCCTGCTAAAGGGCGACAGCATAGCAGCCCTGGAGAACGCCGACAAGGCCCTCAGCGTCTCGAAAAACCTCATTAACGCCCATCTGGTAAAAGCCGACATTTTTGCCGCCAAGGAGCAATGGGATGAGGCCTCCAACGCCCTCGACGAGGCCATCAAGCTGGCACCCCAAGAGCCAAGCCTATACATCAACCGCGCATTCGTGCGCTACAACCGCGACGACTGGTTTGGAGCTATGAGCGACTACAACTACGCCATTGACCTCGACCCCGACAACCGCAGCGCCGTCTACAACCGCGCCCTGCTCTGCTATCAAGTGCAAGACATTGACAACGCACTGAAAGGCTTCAACCAAATTCTGCAATGGGACCCAAACAACTTCCCCGCTCGATATAACCGCGCCCTTATCTACCTCGACCGAGCAAAATACAACTCCGCCCTCTCCGACTTCAAATACATTATTAAGCTATACCCCCGTTTCTATCAAGCCTACTTCGCTGTAGCCGAAGTCTACCGCCGAATGGGCAACGAGAAGCTATCTTGGGAATACTTCCACAAGGCCAACGATATCACCACCAACTACGTCAAGAACCCGCGGAAATTCCGCCTCGACCGCCCTGTGATTGAGCCCGGAAAGGCTCTCCAAGTCAACGGCAAAGACTCCGAAGGATTCAAGTTTGAAGGCGATGAGAGCGAACTTGAAGACCAGCTCAACCGCCTTATGACCGTCAACGAAAACCGCGGCGCCAAAGGAGAGATGGCCTACAACCAGAAAATAAAAGGCAAAGTGCAAGACATAGATATGCGCGGCGAGCCGCAGCCCCTCTATGCCCTCACCTACATCGACACCGAAAACGCCTTGAGAATAGCCGCCAACAGCTTCCGCGAACTCGAAAACCTCAACAACGGAGGCCACCTCGCCCGCACCATATTCATAAGCAACGATGCCGGCAGCCAAAACGACGCCGATGAGTCGGAAGCTCTCTTCGAGCTTATTGCCACCTACGACCAAAAGGAGCGCAACCACTCCATGCTCCCTCTCGACTTCTTCGCTCGCGGCCTTGCCAAAGCCATACTCAAGGACTACGACGGTGCAATCGCCGACATGGACAAGTCGGTGGTCGCAAGCAGCGACTTCCTCTCGCCGCTCATGGAGCGCGCCTACCTGGTGATAGCCAAGGAAGACGCCATGCGCCGCATACGCCACAACGAACTGGTGGAACCCACCTCCCCCAAGAGCAAAGACGACACTATGGCCGCCGAAGCTGCCATGACCTTCGCCTACAAGCAAGCCATTGCCGACCTCGACAAAGTGCTCGAAATGGACGATCGCCTGGTCTACGCCTGGTACAACAAAGGTTGCATCTACTACGCAATTAAAGACTACACAGCGGCACTGCAATGCTTCAACGAGGCCACCAAGCTCAACCCCGAATTTGGCGATGCCTGGTACAACAAAGGCGTGGCCTACCTGCGCTTGGGCAACAAAGCGGAAGCCAAGAGTTGCCTTTCGCGAGCCGGCGAAAAGGGTGTGCTCCCCGCCTACAACCTCCTGAAAAAGCTCAAAAACTAACCCTTCCCCCACCATCCCGCAAAGTAGGAGGCTGTGTCATAATTCAAAAACAGCTGTGATAGGCCTCGGACGAGCCGAGAGGTTCGCCCCACCACCCACCTTGTAGGGATGCAGTTCAGCGGGGTATGAACCTCTCTGTTCGCCTTCTCTATTCGAATAAAAGACAACAGAGGCTGTGCCAATCCTGACACAGCCTCTGTCGCTTTATGGGACTTAAGTAGCTACCCGGGGGGCTACTTTATGTTTTGAGTGGCGAAGGTGAATTTCACTTTTGCTTTATCGAGGTTGAGCACACCCATTGTGGGCGACGCTATGTAGGGCAAACATGTGCTCACAAAAGTCTTATAGCTATAAGATGTGCCGTAGGTCTCGGTGGAGATGGTTACCGGCAGGATTGTGAATGTGCAATCGTCGTCTGTTATGGTGCCCTTCTCCATGAGGTCGAGGATGTAGGGGCGCAGGGAGGAGAATGTGTAGCTCGATGTATCGGAGTCGTAGGAGGTCCAGAAGGCATCGGTGTCGGTCTCCTCGCCCACATAACCTTGCGGAGTGGAGTTGGTGTTAAAGAATTCTTGCAGCTTGCTCGACTTAATCATCAGCATATACTTAGCCGGAGCAATGTCGTAGTCGTTGCTGATGGTGCTCACGGGGATGGAGAGTGAGAGGCTGTTGACCACGGCCAAATTGTAGGTGGCACTCTTATAGGTGTCGATCACCTCTTGGGCGGGGAATTTAACCTCCACATTGTAGCCTCCGGGCGACGCAAACACGGCATCACCTTGAGCCACACGGGCAGTGAGCGAAGCGTCGGGCTTAAGCGAGATATTGTTGCTTGAGAGCACCTCGGGCGAGATTGTGAACACTGTAGCGGAGTCGATGGCTGTGGTGTCGACATAAGTAGCCACATTGTCGACCACGACCACCTTCTTTGTCTTATACTTATAGTAGGTCACAAACTCGGTGTTGCCGATATTCACCACCAAGCCTTTTCCGAAAGTGTTTTTGGCGAAGATGCCTGGGAACACTTCGGCAAACTTGTCGGGCCAAGCAAACAGGGAGGGGTTGGTGCGATAAGTGGAGTAAAGCTTTCGAGCCATGTCCACGGGGAGGTCAAGATTGATGAGGCGATAGCTCAGGGCGGTCACCGTATCGTTCATGCCCAGAGCTGAGGCGGTGTAGGTGCGCTGAGCTATGGGTGTTGGGTCGTAGTATCCGGTGGGGTCGAAGTTATTGTCGATATCATTGGGGAGCTGCTTGTTGAGCTTGTAGATGCTCACCTGCTGGGGAGCCAGCGAGTCGCCCACAATATTGCCGTTGGCAATCATGAATTTGAGGCGCATGCCGGTGATGTCGCTTTCGGCAATGGTGTCGGGGATGTCGATATCAATAGCGGGCATCAGGCGGCTCACAAACGAGCAATCCAGGCTGCCATATTTGGGGGCGTCAAGATGGCCCAGCATCAGGGTTGCGTTTTTGGAGTCAAACTGAGTGAAATCTACCGAGCGGCCCTTCACGGTGTAGGAAGAGTCGACAGTGATAGACACTTCACCTCTGGTGAGGTCGGAGCCGATGTCGCCCAGCTCGTCGGAACATGAAGCCGCGCCCAAAGCAAACGAGGCGGCTAAAGCAAGTATAGGATAGTGTAACGGTTTCATTAAGATAATAGGGAGGAGATGAGGTTAAAGAGGTCAAAGGGAATTATAGAATGCCAACAGGGGCTCGCCTGTGGGGTCAACCACCTTTTCGTAGGGGAGCCAGGGCTTTTTGCCCTTGCGGAGAATTTCGAGCACTTCGGGGGCGGCATTGGGAGTGCGCACCACCACAGCGTCGGCATGCTTGATGGCAAGAGCTTGGAGCATGGTCAGGGTGACTTCCTCGCTTCTGATGAGCTTCACCTCATTTTCTCTCACGCCCTCAGCCTTCACCTTGTCGGCAAAGCCTGCTTGGATGGGGGTGGTAAATGTAGTGTCGTCAATCACATAGACAATTTTAGCCTTCTTGAAGGAGGGCTCGTCGCCATAGATTTTGCGAATAAAGACCGGCATAAGGGCAGCCATCCAGCCTGAGCAGCGGATAATGTCGGGGTCCCAACCGAGCTTGCGGGCGGTCTCCAGTGTGCCGCGGGTGAAGAAGATGATACGCTCGTCGTTGTCGAGGCGGTTAGAGCCCACTTCGTCGATATCATTTTCGTCGCGCTCGAAATAGTCGTCGTTGTCAATGAAATAGACTTGGATGCGGTAGGGAGGCAGAGAAGCCACCTTGATAATGAGGGGATGGTCGGCGTCGGAAATAGGAATGTTAAGCCCACTCAACCGAATCACCTCATGTAGCTGATTTCTGCGTTCGTTAATTGTGCCGTAACGGGGTAGGAAAATGCGCACTTCGCCACCGCAGCGTTGCAGTGTGCTGGAGAAGTTGCGTGCATTTTCACCCTGCGGAGTGTCGCCCATATAAGGTGTTAGCTCCTGGGTGATAAATAAGATTCTTTTTTTTGCTGCCATATTTAAGGTATTGCTAAGAAGCCACTGGAGAGCAAATTAGCTTCGATGTGTGGGAAATAGCTCCTTTCAGAGCCGGATTATCATCGCCACCGGCAGGCCAGCTGTCAGGACGTTCTTTTCAAGGTGCAAAGTTACAAAAAAATATTGACATAGCCCGCCGACAGCGCCCTATACCTCTATAATTTAATAAACATTAATAAAATCGCCCCCCTTTAGTTTTACCCTTCAATGATTTTTTGCTAACTTTGCACGCGAATTACAATAAGCAACCGGCGAGCCTCCTGCCCGGCGTCAAAGGCGCTCGGCATCCACTCCCCTTAGGTGGCCACCACAGATAGACAACAACAACTTAGATAATGATTATCATACGCACCATCGATGAGCTGTGCAAATATTGCGACAGCGTGAAATCGGAAGGTAAGACTCTCGGCCTGGTGCCCACAATGGGCGCGCTCCATGCCGGGCACATTTCTTTGATGCGCCAAGCCGTTAAGGCTTGCGATGCAGTAGTGGCAAGCGTTTTTGTCAACCCTGTGCAATTCGACAACAAGGATGACTTGGCCAAATATCCTCACACCGAAGAGGCCGACTGCCAAAAGCTTGAAGAAGCCGGCGTGGCAGCCGCTTTTGTGCCCTCGGTAGAGGAGATATATCCACCGCAGCAAGCCCCGAGCACCAAGGTGTTTGACCTTGGCGAGGTGGCAGAAGTGATGGAGGGTGCCCACCGTCCCGGACACTTCCAAGGCGTGGCCCTGATAGTGAGCAAGCTGCTCCGCTGGGTCAAGCCCCACAAAGCATTCTTCGGCGAAAAAGACTTCCAGCAGATAGCCGTGATACGCCGCATGGTGGCCACCGAAGGCATCGACACTGAAATCGTGGCTTGCAAAATTGTAAGAGAAGCCGACGGTCTCGCCCTCTCAAGCCGCAACGTAAGGCTCACCGAAAAGCAACGCGCCACAGCTCCGGGCATCTTCAAAGCCCTCAGCGAGAGCGTCGACTATTCCAAGACTCACACCGTGGCTCAGACCCACGACTTTGTGGTGGCCCGAATCAACAGCCTCCAAGAGTGTGAAGTGGAATACTTCAGCATAGTAGATGCGCTCACCATGCAAGAAGCAAGCAGCTGGGAGAGCAACAACGGCATTCAAGGTTGCATCACAGTCTACTGCGGCAAGGTGCGCCTAATCGACAATATTGCCTACAGAAAATAAAACAAACAACAGCATACAATAATCTCAGCCCGTAACAATGCTAATTGAGATAATGAAATCGAAGATTCACCGCGTCACAGTCACCGAGGCGAATCTTAACTACATAGGCTCCATAACCCTGGACAAGCAACTCATGGATGCCGCCGGCATCGTGGAAGGCGAAAGGGTGTATATAGTCAACAACAACAACGGCGAGCGTTTCGACACTTATGTCATAGCCGGCGAAAGCGGTTCGGGAGTGGTGTGCCTCAACGGCGCCGCCGCCCGCAAAGTGCAACCCGGCGACATAGTAATCATCATAGCCTACGCGCAAATGACGCCTCAGGAGGCCGAGACCTTCTCGCCCAAAGTGATATTTCCCGACACCCTCACCAACCGGATATAAAGAGGTCCGGCAGCCCCCAACGGAGTGGAAAATCGGTCCGCTCTCTCACCACTAACAAAACCGAAAGAAAGAGATGTTTGAGAATCTATCAGAGCGTCTTGAGCGCTCATTTAAAATACTCAAGGGTCAAGGTCGCATCACCGAAATCAATGTAGCCGAGACCATGAAAGATGTGCGCCGCGCCCTTCTGGACGCCGACGTCAACTATAAAGTGGCCAAGCAATTCACCGACTCCGTGAAAGCTAAAGCCATAGGTCAGAATGTGATCAACTCCCTGAAGCCCAAAGAGCTGATGGTCAAGATAGTGCACGATGAGCTCACAGAAGTGATGGGCGGCACACTCATTCCTATCAAGATTGAAGGCAACCCAAGCATCATCCTCATGTCGGGCCTGCAAGGCTCCGGTAAGACCACCTTCTCCGGCAAGCTGGCCAAGCGACTCCGCTCATCAAAAGGCAAGAACCCGCTGCTGGTGGCCGCCGACGTCTACCGCCCCGCCGCTATTGAGCAGCTCAAAGTGCTGGGCGAAAGCATCCAGGTGCCCGTCTACACCGAAGAGGGCAACAAAAACCCGGTAGAGATAGCCCAAAACGCCATCAAATATGCCAAGACCAACCACCACGACCTGGTGATTGTCGACACCGCCGGACGTCTGGCCGTCGACGAGCAAATGATGCAGGAAATCGAAGCCATCAAAAACGCCATCAAGCCACAAGAGACCCTCTTCGTGGTCGACTCCATGACCGGTCAGGATG
>CAYVAK010000024.1:0-20324 GCA_964448425.1 uncultured Sangeribacter sp. | reverse complement strand
CGAGATGGATGCCCTCTCGGCATTCCTGCAAGCCACCGTGAAGGTGCTCCGCCCCGGCGGACGATTGGTGGTGCTCACCTATCACTCTCTGGAAGACCGCCTGGTGAAAAATTTCATCAAGACCGGCACCCTCTCCGGCGAGATTAACAAAGACTTCTACGGAAATATTCTCACCCCCTGGAAGTCGGTAAACCGCAGCGTAATCACCGCCTCGAAAGAGGAGGTGGAAGCCAACCCCCGCTCCCGCAGCGCCAAGCTGCGTGTGGCCGAACTGCTCCCCTCCGCTGTGCAAAAGAAACAATAATGGCATCAAAAGATTCCGACATACAACAGCAACCCTCAGCCGCCGGCCCCGCCGCCACTGAGGCTGTTTCGGCTGCACCCAAGCGTGGGCGCAGAAAGGCCGCTGCCGCTGCCAAGCCTGCCGCCTCAGCTAAGGCTACCGCTGCCGCCAAAACCACTGCCGCCAAACGCAAGAAGAAAAACAACAGAAACCTGTGGCGCACCTTCAAGGATGGACGCGCCCTCTCACTCTCCTTCTTCAAGCGCAACGGCTGGCTCATAATCCTGGTGATGGTGGCTGTGATTTGGCTTATCTCCCAGCGCTACTCCAACCAGTCGAAGATGCAGCAAATCAAACAGTTGGAACGCGAACTCAAACACGCCGAAAGCGACAAACTCGACGCCAAAAGCGACTATATGACCCTGATTCGCGAAAACGAGATGCGCACCTTGATGCGCGAAAACCATCTCGACTTAGATTATCAAGAACAACCGCCCTATATTATACCTGCCGATTAAGCTCCACGCAACAAATTGATTATCAAAGTATATGGAAAAGAAAAAGCAAAATAATAAGACACATATACTGGCGCGCTACGGTTGCGTTTCATTCATAATATTCCTAATTTGCCTGGGCGTCACAATCAAGATGGTGCGCACCACCATCGTCGATGCCAAAGCGTGGAACGACCGTGCCCAAAAAGAGCTCAATCGCACTGTGGAAATCAAGCCTCAGCGTGGTAGCATCCTGGCTTCCAACGGCAACATCTTGGCTTGCAACCTCACAGTCTACGACATACGCCTCGACCTCCGTCACCCTAAATTCTCAGGCCTCAAGCCAAAGCAGTGGGCCCAAATCGACTCCCTCTGCGACAGCCTTGACCGCCTCTATCCCCGCAACAAATTTCTCGACAACCCCGACTCCCTCGCCAAATACTCCTGGCGCACCAAAATCCACAATGAGCTCTCAAAGCCCATTGCCGAGCGCCAGCACACGGTGACCATAGCCAACCTCCGTCCCATGGAGGAGTTTGACCACCTGCGCTCCCTACCCTTCCTTAACACCATCAAGGCCTCGGGCCGCGGCTGTCCGCTCTACACCGAAGAGCGCAGCAAGCGCATCTATCCCTTCGGCGACATGGCCCGCTTGAGCATTGGCCGTGTGTATGAGGATGAAAAGACCGGCCGAATCACCGGCTATGCCGGCTTGGAGATGGCGCTTGACACCCTGCTCTATGGTAAGCCCGGTAGGGCCAAGAAAGTGGCTCTTAATCAGGGTCTTGGTAACTGGGTGGAGACTCCCGCCGTGCGCGGCTACGATGTGCTCACCACCATCGACATCGACATTCAAGACATGGTGGAGGCCGAGCTCCTCAAGATTTGTCGCGACTCCGACATCCCGGCAGAGTGGGGCACCGCCATACTCATGGAGGTGAAAACCGGCGAAATAAAAGCTATCTCAAATGTGGAGAAAGACTCCACCGGGCGCTGGTGCGAAGCCATGAACCGTGCCGTACAGGCCGTGGAGCCCGGCTCGGTGGTAAAGACCATATCCATGATGATAGCCTTTGAAGACGGCCTGGTGAAGAGTGTCAACGACTGTGTGGACACCTCCCCCTTCCAGCGCACCACCGACCCCCATGCGCCCACCATCAAAAACATGAAGCAAGTGATAGCCTGGTCGTCCAACACCGGTATAGCCCGTGTGATATTCCGCGGCTACCGCGACAACCCCGGCAAATTCTATTCACGCTGGAAGTCGATAGGCCTTCTGGAGCCTATGCACTCCGGCATCGGTGGCGAGACCACCGGCCGTGTGGACAGTATCCATGACCAAAACCGCTGGGGCGGCCGCGAAACCGCCGCTTCGCAGCAGCTCAACCTGGCCCGCCAGTCCTACGGCTACAATGTGGAGATACCGCCGCTCTACACCCTGGCCTACTACAACGCCATAGCCAACGGCGGCAAAATGGTGCGCCCTCACCTGGTGCGCTCCCTGATAGATGAAAACGGCAAAGACTCTGTGGTGAACGCCGGCTACATTCGCGAGCATGTGTGCTCGCCGGAGACTGCCGAGAAGCTCCGCCAGTGCCTCTATGAGGTGGTGTGGGGCAAAGGCACCGGCAACGCCGTGCAAGACGACCGTGTGGCCATAGCCGGCAAAACCGGCACCGTGCTCCCCTACGACTATAAGCGCCTCCACAACTACGACTCCTCCAAACGCCGATATGCCTTTGCCGGATTCTTCCCCTACGACAATCCCAAATACAGCTGCATGGTGGTGATTCAAGCCCCGGCCCACTCCACCAGCGCTGCCCGCAGCTCCGGCGCCGTGCTCAAGAATGTGGCCGTGAAGCTCTTTGCTCGCGGCTTGCTCAACGACGACGGCTCCTCCTACACTCAGGAGAAGACCCCCTCCACCCCGGTGCTCTATGCCTCCACCTCCGGCTCTACCGCCACCCTCACCAAAGGCTTGGGCGTGAAGGTAGCCAAGCAAATCAAAGCCTCCAAGGCGCAGACAAGCAAGGGCCGTGTGCCCGATGTCACCGGCCTGGATGCTCCCTCGGCGGTGAGAGCCCTGGAGAAAGCCGGATTTAATGTGCGCATCAGCGGTCGCGGATATGTGGTGTCGCAAAGCCTCGCCCCCGGCGGCCACTACCCGCCCGGCACCCCCGTCACCATCGGACTGCGACTTTAACCCCTCCAATCGCGTTATATCAAATAGAATTAATAAATAAAGATGCCCCCGGGGCATCATCCACAAAATATCATTATGGAAAAGAAACATAAACTCAGCCTCCTTCTGCAGCAGATCAGCACGTTGGAAGTAATCGGCGATACCGATAAGACCGTAGGAAGCCTTCAAAGTGACTCACGTAAAGTGGAAAAAGAGGGCGTGTTTGTGGCTGTGAAAGGTGTCACCACCGATGGCCATAAATATATCCCGGTAGTGGCAAGCAATCATGTTGCCGCTATTGTGTGTGAAGAGATTCCCTCCAACCTTGAGAAAGGTGTGACCTACATAAAAGTGGCCGACAGCGCCAAAGCACTCGGCCTTCTGGCCTCCGCTTGGTATGACCACCCCTCAGAGAAACTCAAACTCGTGGGTGTGACCGGCACCAACGGTAAGACCACTACCGCCACCCTGCTCTACGAGATGGCTAAGCTGGAAGGCTACAAGGCCGGATTGCTCTCCACCGTGTGCAACTATGTGTGCGACAGAGCTATACCCACCACTCACACCACCCCCGACCCCCTCACCCTCAACTCCCTGCTTGCTGAAATGGTGGAGGCCGGTTGCGACTACGCCTTCATGGAGGTGAGCTCTCATGCCGCCGACCAGCAGCGCATTGCCGGTCTGAAATTTGCCGGCGCAATATTCTCCAACCTCACCCGCGACCACTTGGACTACCACCTCACAGTGGAAAACTATATGAATGCGAAGAAGAAATTCTTCGACATGCTCCCCGCCGATGCATTTGCCCTTGTAAATGCCGACGACAAAGCCGGCGCTTACATGCTCCAAAACACTAAGGCTCACAAATATACCTACTCCCTGCGCAGCGCAGCCGACTTCCGAGGCAAAATCCTTGAGACACGCCTCGACGGCACCTCATTGCAGCTCAACGGCAAAGATGTGGAAGTGCAATTCACCGGCCGCTTCAACGCCTACAACCTCACCGCAGTCTACGGCGCTGCCGTGCTTACCGGCTTTAACCCCGAAGAGGTGCTCGTGAACATGAGCAAACTGGTGCCCGTGGCCGGACGTTTCCAGACCATGACCTCACCTACCGGCTTCACAGCCATTGTAGACTACGCTCACACCCCCGACGCCCTGGTGAATGTGCTCGACACCATTCGTGACATTGTAGGCCCCAAAGGCACCATCATCACAGTGGTTGGTGCCGGTGGTAACCGCGACCACGGCAAACGCCCGCTCATGGCTCAGGAGGCAGCTTGCCGCACCGACCGCCTTATCCTCACCTCCGACAACCCTCGCAACGAGAAGCCCGAAGATATCATCAACGATATGCGCGAAGGCCTCTCCGAACCGGAATTGCGTCGCACTCTCTGTATCACCGACCGTCGCGAAGCCATCCGCACAGCTTGTGCTCTGGCCACTCCGGGGGCAGTGGTGCTCGTAGCCGGTAAAGGCCACGAGACATATCAGGAAGTGGAAGGTGTGCGCCACCATTTCGACGACCGCGAGGAGCTCGCCGAAGCCTTTAAGACTCTCTAACCTCCACACTCATTGATTCATAAGTTTCAAAGATAAAATAAAAGACTCTACAGCATGCTATACTATCTGTTTCAGTCTCTCCAAGATGCCGATGTGCCGGGCTCACGCCTCATGGACTATATCACCTTCCGCACAGGCATCACCTTTGCGCTCTCCATGCTCTTAGCCTTGGTGGTGGGCCGAAAAATCATTGACCGTCTGCAACTTATGCAGGTGGGCGAGATTGTGCGCGACCTGGGCCTTGAGGGCCAAATGCAAAAGAAGGGCACTCCCACCATGGGCGGTGTGATTATCATCATATCCATACTGGTGCCCTGCCTGCTTATGGGCAATCTGGGCAACGTGTATATGCTCCTGATGCTCGTGGCCACTGTCTGGATGGGCGCCATCGGATTCTTAGACGATTTTCGCAAACTCAAATACCACAATAAAGATGGCCTGAAGGGCCGATATAAAATTGTGGGCCAGGTGGGTCTCGGCCTGATAGTGGGCCTCACCATGTGGCTCAACCCCACCATTGTGATGACCGACAGCACCACAGTGGCCCAATCGGTGCCCACCGAAGTCACCGCTTCGCAGACCACCCCCAAGCTCGACCATGAGCTCCAAGTGGTGAAGTCGCCCCAAACCACCATCCCCTTTGTGAAGGGCAACAACTTCAACTATGAGTGGCTCACCTCCTGGATGGGTGGCGACACAGCCAAAACCATGTCGTGGGTGGTGTTTATCTTGGTGGTAATCTTGGCGGTAACAGCTGTGAGCAACGGTGCCAACCTCACCGACGGCCTCGACGGCTTGGCTGCCGGCACATCGGCCATAATAGGTCTGGCACTCGCCATCATGGCCTATCTGGGTGGCAACGTAATCTACTCCACCTACCTGAACATAATGTATATACCCGGCTCCGAAGAGCTTGTGGTGTTTGCCGGCGCATTTATGGGTGCCCTCATAGGCTTCCTATGGTATAATGCCTATCCGGCGCAGGTGTTTATGGGCGACACCGGCTCGCTCACCCTTGGCGGCATCCTTGCCGTCTTTGCCATCCTCGAGCGCAAAGAGCTCCTCATACCGCTGCTCTGCCTCATCTTCTTTGCCGAAGACCTTTCAGTGGTGCTTCAAGTGGCCTATTTCAAGCTCACCAAGCGCAAATATGGTGAGGGCCGACGCATCTTCAAGATGACCCCTCTGCACCACCACTTCCAAAAGGCCGGCGACCCCTCCATAAAATGCAAACTCAACTTCCCGGCACGCCCCATCCCCGAGCCCAAGATTGTGACTCGCTTCTGGATTGTGAGCATCCTGCTGGCTGTAATAACATTTATAACTCTTAAAGTGCGCTAACCGGGCCCCGAGGCCTCGGTGGCGCATTAACCCCGACTTAATACTCTTATTTATAAGGAATGGATAAAATAGTAATACTTGGCGGTGGCGAAAGCGGCGTAGGCGCTGCTGTGCTCGCCAAAGTTAAAGGTTTTCAAGTGTGGCTCTCCGATAGCGGCTCCATAGCTCCGAAATATAAGGAGATGCTTGAAGCCCACGACATTGCCTACGAAGAGGGCCGACACACCGAAGAAAAAATTCTCGACGCCACTGAAGTGGTGAAGAGCCCCGGCATCCCCCCTTATGCACCCCTGGTGAAGAAAATCACCGAGAAGGGGATTCCCGTAATCTCCGAGATTGAATTTGCCGCTCGCTACACCGATGCCCGCATGGTGTGCATCACCGGCTCCAACGGCAAAACCACCACTACCCTTCTCATCTACCATATATTGCGCAAAGCAGGCTTTAATGTGGGCCTGGCCGGCAATGTGGGCCAAAGCATGGCCCTGCAAGTGGCCACCGAGAAGCATGATGTCTATGTAATAGAGCTCAGCAGCTTCCAGCTCGAAAATATGTATGAGTTTAAGGCTAACATCGCTGTGATGATGAACATCACTCCCGACCACCTTGACCGCTACGACCATAAGTTTGAGAACTATGTGGCTGCCAAATTCCGTATCATTCAGAATCAAACCCCCGACGATTGCTTCATATATTGGGACGGCGACCCCGTGATTGCCGCTCAATTGGCTCACCTCAAGCTGGAAGCCCGCGCCCTCCCCTTCGGCGAGGACCGCGAACCGGGCGCTGCTGCTTGGGTAGAGGGCAAAGTGATGAAGGTCGATACCCCCGAAGAGCGCTGGGAGATTCCCCGCGACAACCTCGCCCTGAAAGGCCTCCACAACCTCTACAACTCTATGGCTGCCGGCCTGTCGGCATCGGTGCTCCATGTGCCCGCCGATGTGGTGAAAGAGGCTCTCGGCGACTTTGAGGCCGTGGAACATCGCTTGGAGTATGTGGCCACCATCGACGGCGTGCGCTATGTCAACGACTCCAAGGCCACCAATGTCAACTCCACCTGGTATGCCCTTGAGAGCATGACGACCCCGACCGTCCTTATCCTTGGCGGCACCGACAAGGGTAACGACTATTCGGAAATAGAACCCTTTGTGCGTCAGAAGGTTAAAGCTATTGTGGCCCTGGGCGTAGACAATAAGAAGATTGTAGACTTCTTCAGTCCCATCCTGCCGGTAGTGTCCACCTCCTCACTCTCCGAGTGCCTGGACCGCTGCCGCTCGTTGGCCACCGAGGGCGACACCGTGCTCCTCTCGCCCTGCTGCGCAAGCTTCGACCTCTTCAAGAGCTATGTGGACCGCGGCAATCAGTTTAAGGCTCAGGTTAAAGCCCTCAGCGACAACAAGTAATCTATATATAACAACCGCTCTTAAATCTCGAAACCGACGATGAGCAATAACCCCCCCACAAGCAGAGGCTCTGTGAAGATTAATCGCACGGTAGACGGTAAAAGCCTTGATGAGGCCTCTGCCGCCACCAGCGCCGAGCGACAGAAAATCTTGGAGCGCGGCGCCGGCAAGATTCTTCGTGCCGACCCCTATCTATGGGCCATCTATCTGCTGTTTATTTGCTACTCAATAGTGGAGCTCTACAGCGCCTCCAGCTCTGAAGTGAAAGGCGACAAAGTGTTTGCTCCCATTATTCAGCATGCCATATATCTAATCACCGGCTTTGTGCTGATGCTCGTCACCTCTAAGATACACTATAAGTATTTCAGAAAGACGGCATTAACGTTTGGCGTGATAGCTGTGGGCTTGCTCATATGGTCGAGTGTGGGCGGTGTGGTAATCAACGGTGCCCAACGTGCCATACGCATAGTGGGCTTCACCATCCAGCCGGCCGAGATAGCCAAGCTCGCTCTGGTGGTGGTATTGGCCAAGGTCATAGCCAAACACCAGATGCCTCAGGGTGTCACCAACATGGGCATGCTCGTGGCTTTAGGTGTCACCACCGTGTTCTGCCTGTTGCTGTTCCGCAACGGTCTGACCAACACCCTTTTGGTGTTGCTCACAGCCTTCTCAATGCTTGTGATAGGTGGCCTGCAACTCCGCAAGATAGTGATTCTAATGGCTATAGCGGCAGTGATAGGCGGCCCGTTTTTCTATCATAAGTTCCTGTCGAGCGGCAAGGAAGATCCGGAGCCGGGCACGGCCTCGGAGATGGTGGTTACCCACAATCCGGCCGTGGATGACGGCCAGGAGGTTGTAGACCGCACAGAGCTCCGCAAAGGGCGTTTTAAACGCTTCTTTGCCGGTGTCAGCCCCACCGACACCATAAACGACGACAACCGCCAGGTGATATTCTCAAAATTCGCCCTCGCCCATGGTGGTGTGATAGGCTGCGGCCCCGGCAATTCGCGTGAGAATGCGCGCCTCCCCTTGGCCTTCTCCGACTATATCTTCTCGATTATAATTGAAGACACCGGCTTTGTGGGTGGCCTGTTTCTGCTCATCATGTATCTTTGCCTGATGGGGCGTGCGGGCCAGATAGCGGTGAAATGCCGAAAGGCCTTCCCCGCGCTGCTCATCATGGGATGCGCTGTGATGATTGTGCTTCAGGCACTTATGCATATGTCTATTGTGGTGGGTCTGGTGCCCGTGTCGGGCCAGCCTCTCCCCTTCATATCGAAGGGTGGCACCTCCGTGTGGGTGATGAGCATTGCAATGGGCATGATGCTCTCTGTGAGCAAGTTTGCCGTCCAGAGTGGCAAACGACAAGACGAACACACCGACCTGCGACAGTCAGTGGCCGAAAGTGGCGAGGCCGACAACCCTACCATGGTCAAACCCACCGACGACAAGCTCACCTACAATTAATCTCGCCCTCATCCTCAGTGAGTTAACATACAGTATCAGCCACCTCTCCCCTCTCAGCCCTCCTCCCTTATGGAGGATTAAAACACACAGATAATGAGAAAGTTAAAATTTATAGTAAGCGGCGGTGGCACCGGAGGCCACATCTTCCCCGCCGTCTCAATTGCCAATGCATTGCGCCGCCGTTATCCGGATTGCGACATACTATTTGTGGGAGCGGAAAACCGCATGGAGATGGAGAAAGTCCCCGCTGCCGGCTATCATATTGAAGGCCTGCCTGTTGCCGGATTCGACCGTAAACGTCTGTGGCGCAATTTCTCTGTGCTGCTCAAGCTGCGTCGCAGCCTCAAAAAGGCTCGCACCATAATTAAAGAGTTCAACCCCGACGTAGTGATAGGCGTGGGTGGCTACGCCTCCGGCCCCACTCTCAAGGCAGCTCAGCGCATGCACATCCCCACCCTGCTTCAGGAGCAAAACTCCTATGCCGGTGTCACCAACAAGCTCTTGGCCAAGAAAGCGGCCAAAATCTGTGTGGCCTACGATGGCATGGAGCGTTTCTTCCCCGCCGATAAAATACAGCTCACCGGCAATCCGGTGCGCAAAGAGATACTCAACAGCAGCCTCACAGCTGCGCAGGCTCGTGCCTCCTTCGGCCTTGATGCCGATCGCCCCACAGTGCTTGTGGTGGGCGGAAGCCTTGGTGCAGCCACCCTCAACACTGCCATGCAGGCTTCCCTACAGCGCTTCACCGATGCCGGTGTGCAGCTCATTTGGCAAACCGGCAAATCCTGGGGCGACCGCGGACGCCTCGCTGCTAAGGGCATGAAAGGCATCGTGGTGACCAACTTCATTGCCGACATGGCCACCGCCTATGCCGCCGCCTCGCTCGTGGTGAGCCGCGCCGGTGCCGGCTCCATCAGTGAGCTCGAGCTCCTGGGCAAACCTTGCATCCTGGTGCCCTCGCCCAATGTGGCCGAAGACCATCAGACTAAGAACGCTCGTGCCCTGGCCGATAAGGGTGCTGCCATTCTGGTGCCCGATGCCGAGGCCGCCGCTGCCCTGGCCGACACCATTTTCAAGATAGTGGCCGACCGCGCTGCCCTTAGCTCCATGAGCGATGCTATCCTCACCCTCGCCCTGCCCCAAAGCGACGAGAAGATTGTGGACAGCATAGCCCAACTCATCCGACAGTAGTTCCCTCCAAGTCTCTGACACACAATACTTAAGAAATCACATAGGCTACCACTCCCCTCTCTGCGCCGCCCTCGGCCCGCCCTTACCGGCGCCCTCGGCCCGCAATAGCCTGAACATTAACTATCTAAAATGCAAGTAGCTGAAAAAGTATATTTTGTGGGCATAGGTGGCATAGGCATGGCCAATCTCGCCCGCTATTATCTCTCAAAAGGTGCACACGTGGCCGGTTACGACCGCACCCCCTCCGACCTTACCCATGCCCTGGAGCAGGAAGGTGCCTTAATCACTTATGCCGACAATATAGACAATATCCCCGCTCAGATGCGCTCCGCAGCCGACACTCTGGTGGTCTACACCCCGGCTATCCCGGCTGATAACGCCATCCTTAACTATTTTCGCGCCGGAGGCTTCGAGGTGATAAAGCGTGCCGCCCTGCTCGGCAAAATCACCTCCCACAGCAAAGGCATCTGTGTGGCCGGCTCCCACGGCAAGACCACTACCTCCTCAATGATTGCCCACATCCTGCACACCTCAGAGGTGGGCTGCAACGCCTTCCTCGGCGGCATCCTGCGCAACTACGACAGCAACTTGCTGCTCAGCGCCACATCGCCCTATTCGGTGATTGAAGCTGACGAATACGACCGCTCATTCCATCATCTCTCCCCCCATATAGCCATTATCACCTCTACCGACCCCGACCACCTCGACATCTATGGCACCGAGGAGGCCTATCTGGAGAGCTTCGCTCATTTCAGCTCTCTGATACGCCCCGGCGGCACACTGCTGCTACACACAGGCCTGAAAATGAAGCCGCGGTTGGCTCAGGGTGTGGCCCTTGCCACCTATTGCGCCGAGGGTGAAGCCGACTATCATGCCGCCAATATACGCCACACCTCCGGCCGATTGTTATTCGATTTCGTGGCTCCCGACCGTGTGATTCGCGACATAGAGCTCGGTGTGCCTGTCGACATCAACATCCACAACGCCGTGGCTGCCATAGCCGCATCGCTGCTCGCCGGTGCCGACGAGGCCTCCATACGCGAGGCAATGGTCTCATTCTTGGGAGCCAAGCGTCGTTTTGAAATCTGGATGCGCCCCGCCCCCGGAGAACACACACCCGTGCTAATCGACGACTATGCCCACTCCCCCGCCGAAGTGGAAGCATCCATAAAATCGGTCAAAGCCCTTTGGCCCCACAAACGCCTCACAGTGGTGTTTCAGCCCCACCTCTACACCCGCACCCGCGATTTCGCACCGGAATTTGCCTCCTCACTCTCCCTGGCCGACGAGGTGATACTCTGCGAAATATACCCGGCCCGCGAGCTCCCCATTGAAGGCGTCACTTCCGAAATCATTTACCGCGACATAAAATCCGCGAAAAAAACACTAATCGAGCGAAAAGATTTGCTCGAATTGATAAAAAATAGTAATTTTGAAATCTTAATGACGCTGGGAGCTGCCGACATTAATACGCTTCTCCCCGACATTCGCCGTATACTTACGGCACAGAATTAGAGTAACTTGACATAACCACCCTCCTATCGCCCTCGGTGTGGCATCCGCGCAGCCTCCCTTTCAAGCCCCCCGGGCATAAAGCTTCGGCTCGCCGAAGCCACTATCAATCAGGCGATTAGAGTCTTTGTCAACGGAATAGAGATCATCCTCAATGGAAAAGAGGCAAAAAAGCATCCTGCTCAAGTGGCTATTGCTTGTGGCGCTGCTGGTCTACGTAGGGCTGGCGGCCTCATGGGCTTATAGCTATGTGCAAGAGCAGCCGTGCCAAGGCATTGAGGTCTCTATCGACTCCAACAGCCCCCTTTCGGAGTGCATCACACCCGAATCGGTGAAACTCGAGCTCGGCCCATTGCTCAAAACCTACGCCTCTCGCCCACTCTCCTCAATCAACACCGACTCCATAGAGCGCCGCCTGGCCCGAGTCAACAATTTTGAGCACGTGGAGTGCTACATCTCCTCCGATGCCAAGCTCCACATCAAAGTGGTGCCCATGCTCCCGGAGGCACGCATCTTCTCCGACAAGGATAGCTACTACATAAACCGCGACGGCAAACGCATCGACGCCCGATATGAATACTACGCTGATGTGCCCGTGGTCTATGGCAACTTCTCGGCCAGAATGCCGGCCAAGAATGTGCTGCCCGTGGTCCACGCCATTGCCCGCGACTCCTTGCTCAAAAGCATGGTGACAATGATTGAATATCGCTCACCTCAAAACATTATCCTCATACCGCGCATGCGCGGCCATGTGGTCAACATCGGCGACACCTCCAACCTCGACAGGAAGTTTGCCAACTTATTGCTAATGTACCGTAAAGTGATGCCCTACAAAGGCTGGGAGCTTTACGACACCATATCAGTGAAATTCGCCGGCCAGATTGTGGCCACTCGTCGCGATAAGACTCACTTGCCCCACAGCCCCGAAAACATCGAGGACGAAGATGTGGAAGAAGCTGCTCTGGCCTCCACCGACCTTACTTCCACCGGCAACGAGCAACCCAAAACCGACTCCGCTGCCGCATCTCAGAGGGTCGGCGAGCCTATCGCCACCGTGCATGCCGCCAAAGAGGCAAAAGCGAATAAACCAAAACCGCAAATATAAACCATAAAAACTCGCCTAAAGAACATCCAAACCAACTGACAAACAATGAGTTCTGAAAAATACATAGCTGCAATTGAGATAGGCAGCTCCAAAATAATAGGTGCCGTGGGAAGAGTGAAAGACTCGGCCGGCACCCTCGACGTCATTGCCCTGGAGCAGATGCGCGCCACCGAGTGTGTGCGCTACGGTGTGATTCAAAATGTTGAAGAAGTGGGCAATAAAGTGGCCACACTCCTTGAAAACCTTGAGCGTCGCATCGGCAGCCCCAAACGCAAAATCACTTCAGTGTATGTAGGCCTCTCGGGCCGCTCCCTGAAGAATGTCAAAATCGACATCTCCCGCACCCTGGGCGAAGACACCGAAATCACCGACATGATTATTGCCAACCTACGCGAAGAAGCGCTCTCTCACAACATCGACTCCTCGCTGGAAGTTGTAGAGGCCCATCCGCGTGTGTTCTCCATCAACAAGCAAGAGACTAAGCACCCTGTGGGCTCCTTCGGCAACACCATCTCCGCGTCCTACAACCTGATAGTGTGCCGCCCGAGCCTTCGCAAGCAGATTCACCGTGTGGTGCGCGACAAAGTGGGCGTCAATATAGCCAAGATAGTGGTGACCCCACTCGCTGTGGCCGACCTCGTGCTCTCCAACGAAGAGAAACGCCTGGGCTGTATGCTCGTCGACCTCGGCGCCGAAACCACCACAGTGTCAATCTATAAAGACGACAACCTGCTTTATCTGGCTGTGCTGCCCATGGGTTCGCGCAACATCACTACCGACATAACCTCCCTGAAAGTGCTCGAGGAGAAGGCCGAAGAGATGAAGACTTCATCCGGTTGCGCCATAGTGTCGGAGCCGCAGCCCACCATCAATATCAACGGCATTAAGCTCGCCGATATAGTCAATATAGTGGCAGCACGTTCGGAAGAAATAGTGGCCAATATCATCCAGCAAATCACCTATGCCGGCATCACCGACGAGCAGCTCCCCGGCGGCATCGTGATGCTCGGTGGCGGTTTCAACCTCAACCGTTTCCCCGAACTCCTTAAGAACCAAAGCGGCATGGCTGTGCGTCGCGCTGCTTTGCCATCCATTGTAAACCTCGAAGACACCAAGGCCCCGGCCTACGAGTCGCTCGAGCTCATAGCCGTGCTCAAAGAGGGCATGAAGCCCCAGGCGCCCGAATGTCTGGAAGCTGTGGTGGTGCAAGAAGTGCCTGCCGATGAAGACTATCAGCCTGAAGCCGACGATGACTACGAGGATGATGAACCGCAGAAAAAATCCACCCGCGAGCCCCGTCAGCGCCGTGGCAACGGCCTCTGGGAACGCCTCTCTAAAGTAGGCTCGGGTATCTCAAAAATTTTCCAACCATCGGAAGACAACGGAGACCAAGACCTCGATTAAAATCACCCTTGAGCCTGCCGCTCGGCCCATCATAGGCCTCAGCAGCCTGGGGCTCCAAATGAGATAAAGAACGCATATCATTTACAATTCAATTGTGCCGCAATGGACGATTTCAACAATATAGCCGATACATCAAGATTTGTAGAACCGGATACCGACGAGCTGCCTGCACTCATTAAAGTGATAGGTGTGGGTGGTGGTGGCACCAATGCTGCCAACTATCTCTATAAGCAGGGTATCAGTAAGGTCACATTCTTAGCTTGCAACACAGACCAGCAGGCGCTTAAATCTTTGGACGTGCCCGACAAGGTGCTCCTGGGCCCCACAGTGACTAAAGGCCTGGGCGCCGGCGACGACGCTCAGATAGGCTGCCTGGCAGGGGAGGAGAGTGCCGAAGATATCCGCACCCTGCTCAACGACGACACCCGCATGGTGTTTATCACTGCCGGTATGGGCGGTGGCACCGGCACCGGCGCCGCTCCTATAGTGGCCCAGATTGCCAAAGAAGCCGGCATGCTCACAGTGGGCATCGTCACCATACCTTTCTTCTTTGAAGGCCAAACTAAAATATATAAAGCCCTCCAAGGCGCCGAAGAGCTCCGCAAATATGTGGACACTCTGCTGATGATTAACAATGAGCGACTTAACGAGATATACCCCGACCTCAATATGATCAACGCATTCAAGAAGGCCGACGACACTCTTGCCAACGCAGCTCGCTCCATAGCCAACATCATCAACACTAAAGGCTATATCAATGCCGACTTCAACGACGTCAGCACCACCCTTAAAGACTCCTCTACCGCAGTGATTTCCACCGGTATAGGCCAGGGTGAGCATCGTGTCACCAAAGCTATCCAAGACGCCC
Organism: uncultured Sangeribacter sp.; assembly: GCA_964448425.1. GTDB lineage: Bacteria > Bacteroidota > Bacteroidia > Bacteroidales > Muribaculaceae > Lepagella. The sequence continues at coordinate 5,511 of CAYVAK010000024.1, read as the reverse complement.
TGAATTCGCCCCTATTGCGCAACAGCGATATCCGCTCCTCCAAACGCCTGCTATTCTATCTATATTTCAACCCCAAGGCTGAGAATATAGTCACCATGGCCGAGATGAACGAAATCACTCAGTTTAGTGCCAACCTCAACCCGCAAATCAAAATTAAGTGGGGCGCCTGCTGGGATGAGTCGCTGGGCGAGGATGTGAGAATGACCATCCTGGCCTCCGGTTTCGACCTCACAGTGCGCGACGGCAAGGGCGACACCATCACTTTCCAAAGCGACGGCGGAAGCACTGCTTCAGAGCCGCAGACACCCCTGAAAGGCTCCACCGGTGTGGCCGATTCAGCCGCTCCCTCCACTCAAGATGGCCCCGCCACTCCCTCAATTCTCACCATTGAGGAGGTGTATGGCGCCGGCAAAATGAAAGAGCACAACCAAGAGATGGCCCGCGCAAAATATATTGTGCTCGACCCCGCACAGTTTGACGACGACGACCTTATCCACGAATTTGAAAAGTCGCCCGCTCACTCTCGTAGCGCAAAAAAACGCGATGAAATACGCAACATAGGCCTCGTAAAAGATGGCACCGAAACAACCTCTCCCCAGCCGGCCGGCCGCCCTGCAACAGTAGGAGAGGGGAAAGCAAAAAATACCCCTTCACAAACCAAAATAGTGTTTTGACATCATAAGTCCTTCTAATAATGCAACAAATGCAAGCCGACGAAAAGTTTGAAATAGTAGCTAAGACATTCCAGGGTCTTGAAGATGTGCTCCGCGACGAGCTCATAAGCCTGGGTGCCGAAGATGTAGAGATGGGCCGCCGAATGGTCTCATTCACCGGCAATCTCGAAATGCTGTATAAAGCAAATTTATGCCTGCGCACCGCTGTGCGTGTGCTCAAACCGATTGCTAAATTCCGCGCCGCTAACCCCGACGAGCTCTACGACTTTGTGAGAGACTTCGATTGGGACAAATATCTCACTGTCGACAAGACTTTCTCCATTGATTCTACTGTCAATAGCAGCGAATTCCCTCACAGTAAGTTTGTGACTTACAGAGTGAAAGACGGCATCGTGGATTATTTCAACGACAAGTATCAGGAGCGACCCTCCATACGCCTCTCCGGCGCCGACCTCCAGCTCAATGTGCATATCTCCGACGACCGAGTCACCATCTCGATGGACTCTAGCGGCGACCCCCTCAACCAGCGTGGCTACCGTGTGGCCCAAACCGAAGCGCCTATCAATGAGGTGCTGGCCGCCGGCATTATCATGAAGACCGGCTGGAAAGGCGATTGCGACTTCGTCGACCCCATGTGCGGCAGCGGCACTTTCCTCATTGAGGCTGCCCTGATTGCTGCTAACATCAACCCCGGTATTTTCCGCCAGCACTACGCCTTTGAGACTTGGCCCGACTTCGATAAGGAGCTATTCGGCGCCCTCTACAACGACGATAGTGAGGAGCGTGAGCCCGGTTGCAAAATATATGGCGGCGACATTGCTCGCGCCGCTATCGACATTGCTCGCCGCAACATCGAAGCTGCCGGCGTGGAAGAGTGGGTATCGCTTGAGTGCAAACCGTTTGCCGATTGGACCGAACCCCCCATGGACGGCATCCTGGTCACCAACCCACCTTACGGCGAACGCCTTAAACCCGCCGACATCGAAGGCCTTTACAAGTCGATTGGCTCTACTCTGAAAAATTATTTCCCCGGCTACCACGCCTGGATTCTGGGCTGCAAAGAGGAACATTTCCACGAAATCGGCCTCAAACCATCGGTGAAATTCCCCATACTCAACGGCAGCATTGAGTGCGAACTCCGCGAATATGTGCTCTTTGAGGGCGCCTATGCCGACTTTAAAGAGGCCGGTGGCTCGGTGGGCAACAAAGCCTTCAACCGCGATGCCAAGCCCAAAGTGCGCCGCATGACCGACGATGAGTGGACCTCCGAGACCCGCAAGTTCGGCTCAAAAGGTAAGCCAAACCGCCACTCCGACCGCGACGAGAAGAAACCTCGATTCTCCGACCGCGATGACCGCAAACAGCCGCGCCGCTCTGACCGCGACGACTTCAAGCCGCGACGCGACCGCGACGAGCGCAAACCTCGCCGCGAATTCGACGATAAGAAGGGTAGAGGTGCTTCATCTTCACGCTCCTCATATCGCTCCGGCAAGTTTATTGAGGTGCCCGACAAAGGCCCGTCACTGCCTGAATCGTCGGCTACCGTGTTCCGTGAGCCCGGATTCCGTTCTCGCAAAAATTCTCATAAATCGCGCAACAACGATAACAAATAATTCATCACTTTGCCTTCAGAATGCATCCGCACTCTGAGGGCTCTTTTATGAATAAAATGAAAGATATAGTCAACATCCTCCTTCTTGGTAACGGTGGTAGAGAGAGCGCTCTTGCCTGGAAACTGGCTCAAAGCGAGCGCCTCGGTAATCTCTACGTGATGCCCGGAAATGCGGGCACTCAAAAGTGGAACATAGACGGCGACCCGTGCGACTTCGCTGCTGTGAAGAGTGCTGTCAAGGCTCTCGACATCGACATGATTGTTGTGGGCCCCGAGCAACCTCTGGTAGAGGGCATTTACGATTATTTTGCCGGCCCTGAGGCTCCCGCCGATAAGCTGGTAAAGGTTATCGGCCCCTCGCAAGCTGCCGCCCGCCTGGAGGGTAGCAAGGAGTTCGCAAAGGAATTTATGGCCCGCAATGCCATACCTTCAGCTCGCTTCATGAGCGTAACCGAAGACACCCTTGAGGAGGGCATGCACTTCCTGGAGGCTCTCAATCCGCCTTATGTGCTTAAAGCCGACGGCCTGGCTGCCGGCAAAGGTGTGCTGATTCTCGACTCGCTGGGCGACGCTAAAGATGCCCTCACCGATATGCTCGGCGGCATGTTTGGCAAGGCCTCGGCCACTGTGGTGATTGAGGAATTCCTCAAAGGCATCGAGTGTTCGGTGTTTGTGCTCACCGATGGCGACGACTACAAGATTCTCCCCGTGGCTAAAGACTATAAGCGAATAGGGGAGGGCGACACCGGTCTGAACACCGGCGGCATGGGCAGCATATCTCCGGTGCCATTTGCCGACGATGAGTTTATGAGCAAAGTGCGCTCGCGCATCGTTGAGCCTACTCTCGCCGGCCTTAAACGCGAAGGCCTTGAATATAAGGGCTTTATATTCCTGGGCCTGATGAACGTAGATGGCGACCCGATGGTGATTGAATATAATGTGCGCATGGGCGACCCTGAAACTCAGACTGTTATGGCCCGACTTAAATCCGACCTCGTAGACCTCCTGGAGGGCGTGGCCGAAAACACTCTGGCCATGAAGCCTATGACCATCAGCAATGAGGCTGCGGCAGCCGTGGTGCTCGTCTCCGGCGGTTATCCCGGCAGCTACCAGAAGGGTAAGGTGATAGAAGGCCTCGACTCTGTAGCTCCGGCCATAGTGTTCCATGCCGGCACTAAGGCCCAAGACGGCCGGGTTCTTACCTCAGGCGGCCGTGTGCTGGCCGTGGTAGACTTCGGTGAGGATATAGCCCAAGCCGCCCGCAATGCTCAGGCGGCCGCAAGCAAAATCACCTTTGAGGGCGCTTATCACCGCTCCGATATAGGTCAAGATCTGATTTAATTTACTCTTAAGCCCGCCTGCTCCCTGCGGCGGGCTTAACTAACAACTCATAAAATTGGCGTATTCCTACAGTAGATATGATGCCGGCCCATGGCCTTCGCTCACCGGCAAGTCGGGCTATTTCCCGGCTCTGGTGTGGCTCCTGGTGGCTGCCCTTATGGCGGGCGGCGCCGGCTTTCCGGCCGCTTCGGGCCTTGACTATGGTGTCTGCCTCCCTTCTCCAAATCTCTGGGGCCTCACTCCCTCTCTCTCGCTTTGGGGCAATGTGGGCCTGGTGTTCCTCTGCTCCCTCTTTGTGATTAGCCTCACCAAACACTACAACTTCATCCCTGCCAACAATATATCGTATGCCACCGTGCTGCTGCTCATGTCCACAGCCATGCCATGGACCATTTTCCGCTTCGGCTCGGCCACTCTGATGTTGGTGGTCACCCTTATTTGCATCTATATCCTCTTCGGCCTATACGACCGACGCAACACCGCTGAGGGAGTGTTTATTATCTTCACTTTCCTCTCCTGGGGCTCTATGGTGAACCATGGATTCCTGCTCTTGATGCCGATTTTCTGCCTCGGAACCCTCTTTATGAAGGCCCTCCACGGCAAACAATTTATGGCCATGCTGCTCGGCATTATGGCCCCTTACTGGATTCTGCTGGCCACCGGCCTGGTGACCTTTGCCGACTTCCGTCCATTGGAAATCTACAACCTGTTTCGCGACTTTAGCATAGGCGACGGCAGCTTCCGATTCCTGCTCACCATAGGCCTCTCGGCCATGGTTTTCCTAATCCTGCTCCTTGCCAACGCCATGCGCACCGACTCGGTGGGCGTGAAGATGAGAGCATATAAGAGCTTTGTGAATCTGCTGGGCTTTGCCTTGCTCTGGTATATGGTGTTCGACAGCCGCAACATCATGGCTTACACCACCACCTTCTTCCTCACCATAGGCTTTCAAGTGGCCTGGTGGAACATGGCGGTAAAGAAAGCCCATAAATCACTTCTAATGGCCTTTCTTATCTTGGCCTACATTGGCATCACCTTTTGCTTTTAAATAGCTCAGAACGCATTAAAATGCCCTGATAGCAGTTCTCTAACCGCATCAGGGCATTATCTTTCTCTACTGCCCGCCTTCAGGGCGGGTGGTGGCTATATTTCGGAATCGGAGAATAGGTTGGGGGTGCTGTTTTGGCTCAGCGGGGTGCGGTGCAAATGGTTGTAGGCCAGCATTGTGACTTCGCGACCGCGAGGGGTGCGCTTTATGAAGCCTTCTTTAATGAGAAATGGCTCGTAGACCTCCTCAATGGTGCCGGAGTCTTCGCCGAGAGCTGTGGCTATGGTGGTGAGGCCCACGGGGCCACCGCCGAATTTGTCGATTATGGTGAGCAAAATCTTGTTGTCGATTTCGTCAAGGCCATATTTGTCTATATTGAGGGCTTCCAGGGCGTGGCGGGCTATCTCGATGTCGATTTTGCCGGAGCCTTTCACCATTGCAAAGTCTCTGACGCGGCGCAGCAGGGAGTTGGCCACACGCGGTGTGCCGCGGCTACGCAGAGCTATCTCGGTGGCGGCATCTTCGCTGCACCCTATGTGCAGTAGGCCTGCCGAGCGCTCAATGATGCGGCGCAGGGTGTCGTGGTCGTAGTATTCCAGGTGGCAGTTGATGCCGAAGCGGGCGCGTAGGGGAGAGGTGAGCAGGCCGCTTCGGGTGGTGGCTCCGATGAGTGTAAAAGGCTTAATATTAAGTCTTACGCTCTTGGCGCCGGGCCCCTTGTCGAGCATTATGTCTATGCAATAGTCTTCCATGGCGGAGTATAGATACTCTTCCACCACGGGGTGCAGGCGGTGTATTTCGTCGATGAAGAGCACATCTTTTTCTTCGAGCTGCAT
>CAYVAK010000023.1:19343-20610 GCA_964448425.1 uncultured Sangeribacter sp. | reverse complement strand
TGCCGCCAAACCATAGCACGATAGCGATGGCGGTTGTGCCGAGGAATTCGCTCATGGGGTGGGCGAGGTTGTAGCGGCGCTGTATGGTGTTGGAGATGCGGTAGAATTTCTGATTCTGTTTGCGGTAGCTTTCGGCCACTTTGCCCTCGGCGTTGAAGGCTTTGATTACTCGCAGGCCGCCCAAGGTCTCTTCGGTCGACGAAAGGATTTGGCCCCACAGCTGTTGCGCCTCCAGCGATTTGCGCTTCAGGCGTTTGCCCACTTTACCCATTATGTAGCCGGCTATAGGCAGCAGTATGAGCACAAAGATGGTGAGCTGCCAGCTTACCACTATCATCATCACCAGGCACACGATTATCATAATCGGGTTTTTGAAGAGCATGTCGAGCGACGACATCACTGAGGCTTCTATTTCGGTGACATCGCCTGAGATGCGAGCCATCACGTCGCCCTTGCGCTCGTTGGTGAAGAATCCTATTGGGAGTGCCAGTATCTTGGCTGTCATTTGGTTGCGAATGTCTCTCACAATGCCGTTGCGCATGGGGATGATGAAGTAGGAGCTCAGATAGATTACACCGGTCTTGATTAGGGTCATCACCACCAGCAGGATAGCCAGCAGGGCCAGGGCTATCGATTGCCCGTAGGTGGCTATTACTTCTCCCACATAGTAGTAGAAGTTGTTGACCACCACTGTCTTGATTGATGCGTCGCCCAAATGCATAAGGGTGTAGGTGGCGGTGTCCATCTGGAAGAGCATCTGGAGTATGGGGATGATGAAAGCGAAGGAGAACAGTGTGAGGAATGCGCCCAACAAGTTGAAAAGGATGTTGAGCAATACATTCTTTTTGTATGGGGCGGCATATCGCCGTATCATTTTGAAGAGGTCCTTCATCTATGGGTGTTTAGAGGTTGGGGGCGAGGCCGGCCCGCCCTTGGCTTGAGGCCGGCCCCCGATGGGTGTGTGGTTCAGATTATTTCTTTTTCTTCTTTGAAGATTTCTTTGATGTTGAGCCCGATGATTTGCTCGACTTGGTTGAGCTCTTTGAGGCCTTGCCCGATTTGCTTGAAGCCTTGGCGGGCACGGTAAGTTTGTCGCCGGGGTGGAGCACATCGCTCTTAAGCTGCGGGTTGGCTTTGCGGAGTTCGTCGACACTTACGCCCTCTCTCTTGGCTATGCGTTCAAGGCTTTCGCCTGAAGTGACATCGTGGGTAGTGGGCTTGGGAGCTGCCTGCTTTTTCTCTTTCTTCTTCTTTGAAGAGGTGGTGG
>CAYVAK010000023.1:0-19243 GCA_964448425.1 uncultured Sangeribacter sp. | reverse complement strand
TCGGAGCTCTTGGCCGGGGTGGCGGCAGCAGTAGCTGTTGAGGCGGCGTTGGGGTCGTCGACAAGGATTCGGAGCTGCTGGCCGGTGCGCACGGCGTTGCGGCGCAGGTTGTTCCACTCTTTCACATCGTTGCGGTCCACATTGTATTGCTGCGCAATGGAGGCGAGGGTTTCGCCGGCAGCCACTTTGTGGGTTATGGTCTTCTTCTTGCCGGAGGTGGCGGCAGTGTTGCTCTTTTGAGGTGTCGACTTCACCAGGGCCACATCTTCTTCAGCTTGGCGGTCGTCGGCGCTCTCTTGGGGGAGTATAGCCTCTTCTTGAGGAGTGAATGCCATATCGCCGGGCTCAGCGCTCTCTCTGCGAGCATATTTGTCGGCGTCGTGGGCTATGATGTCGTCTTCGCTCACCAGGTAGGCTTGCACTTGCTGCGAGGGGAGAATCAGGAAGTATTGATGGTCGGTGGTGGCGGGGATTATGTCGGCGCGGAATTGGGGGTTGAGGATTCGGAGTTCCTCTACGGGGATGTTGAGCACTTCGGAGATTTGGTTGAAGTGCAAGCGTTCACGCACGGCCACGGTGTCGGTCACGAGCGGCTTGGTGGGGAGCACGGGGCTGATATTGTGGTCGGGATAATAGTTCATCACGTAGTTGGCGGCTATGAACATGGGCACATATCCGCGAGTCTCTTCGGGGAGGAATTTGTAGATTGACCAGAAGTCGTGTGAAGAGGGGTCGCCGCCGGCTCTGCGCAGCGCCTTGTTGACGGTGCCGGGGCCGCAGTTGTAGGCTGCAATGGCCAGTGTCCAGTCGCCGTAGGTGTCGTAGAGGTCTTTGAGGTATCCGGCTGCTTTCTCGCTGCTCAGATAGGGGTCGCGACGTTCGTCCACCAAGGAGTTGACCTCCAGGCCGAGGCCTTTGCCGGTGCCCAGCATGAGCTGCCACAGGCCGGTGGCTCCGTGTTTGGAGACACTGTTGGGGTCCAGGCCCGACTCGATGATTGGGAGGTATTTGAGCTCCAGAGGCAGGCCTTGGGCTTCGAGGGCTTGCTCGAATATGGGCAGATAGTAGGTGCCCAAGCCAAGGATTGCGGCCACTTGTGAGCGCGCTTTCTTGGTGTAGCGGTCTATGTAGGTGCGCACAATCTGATTGAACGGCATGTCGATGAGCGTGGGGAGCTTTGCCAGGCGGCTTTGGATTGTGGCATCGGAGGTCTCCACATCGCCCAGACGTGAATATCTATCGTCGGTGGTGGTGTAGTTCTTTATATACCAGCTTTCAAGGAGCTTCTGAGTGTTCTCCTCGAAGGTTTCCGGATAGACTATAGCCGGGTCGGTGATGCTTTCTTTAAGGTCGAGTACGTTGCTCGATTTGGTGTCGGCACCGGCGGTGGCGCCGGCTCCGATGATTATTGCCGTAAAAATTAGATGTCGCGGTTTGAACATAAACTTATGTGTTAGTGCGGCGTGTTGGGCCGCCGGGTTAGAAGGTAAACGCCCAGTTGAGCCCCACCATCAGTTTGCGGTTGGAGGGGTTGACTTGCATAGCGGGCTGAATGTCTAAGGAGAGGTCGGGAGAGATATCGAAATGCGATAAAGAGGCATCTACGTAGGCGTCGACCATGCAGAGCAGGTAGAGGCCCACCATGCAGATTATGCAGAGGTCGCGGTTGCGTCGGTAGTAGTCTTTACGCGATTTGAGGGTGCTTTTAAGCCAGGTTTTGTCCAGGGAGTCTTCAGTGGTTGTGGGCGGGAAGAAGTCCATATACGACTTTGTGTCGGGGTCGTCGTCCAGCAGGTCTCTGTAGGCTCTGGTGTAGTCGGAGAGCTGGGTGTTGTTCCAGGAGGTGGCGTAGCCCAGGCCCATGAACCCGCCCACTATGATGGGGAGTTTCCAGTAGCGGCGGTTGTAGATTTGTCCCAGTCCGGGAAATAGGGCGGAGAGCCACACGGCTTTTGTGGGGTCGGGGTTGAAGGGCCGTTTGAGGCCGTATTCAGGGGAATAGCCCGGAGCGCTTACCACTATAAGTGCGGAGTCGCTCTCGGCTGTGATGCTGTCGGTGGGCAGCGGGGTGAGCTCGCTTAGGGGCTCGCTTGAGGCAATTACCGGCTCCCGTGAGGTGATGACGCTCTCGCTGTCGGGGATTTCGGGGGCTCTTGCCGCGCTGATCCACTGGGTGGGGAAGAGGATTATTAAGCACAAGAACACTACCACGGCGTTGCAGCTGCGGCTGTTGGAGCTGAGGCTGCACTCGTGCATGGGGGTGTTATGGTCTTGGTGTTTCAAAATCTGCGGAGGTTGAGTGGGTTGGAGCTGCGTTGAAGAGGGAGGAGGGGTGGGGCTCGGCGGGGCTATTTGAGCTTTTCAAATAGTCCTACCAGGCTTTGCAGCTCGTCGTCGTTGTTGAATTTTATGGTTATGGAGCCTTTGCCGTCGGCTTTGCGACTGAATTTCACCGGGGTGGAGAAGTAGTGCTCCAGGTCGCGGCGGAAGAAGTCGTAGTCGTGCGACGATGACTCTGTGACGCTTTTCTTTGTGATTTTGGGTTTGCCGCCACTTTCGGCGGTGTTTTTTGCATCGGAGGCCACCTCTTCAACGCTTCTCACCGAGAGGCCCTCTTTCACAGTTAGCTCGTAGAGTTTGAGCTGCTGTGCGGGGTCGTCGACGGTAAGGATGGCTCTGGCGTGGCCCATGTCGATGAGGTGGTCGCGCAGGCCGAGCTGCACTTCGGCGGGGAGGCGCAGCAGGCGCAGGTGGTTGGCTATAGTGGCGCGTTTTTTGCCCACACGTTCGGCCAGACGCTCTTGGGTGAGGCCGTATTGGTCTATGAGCTTCTTGAATGTGAGTGCAATCTCAATGGCGTTGAGGTCTTCGCGCTGAATATTTTCGATTAGCGCCATTTCGGTGAGCTCGGCGTCGGTGGCTGTTCTCACGTAGGCGGGCACACTTTGCAGGCCGGCCATTTTGGCGGCTCTCCAGCGGCGTTCGCCGGCTATTATCTGGTAGGTGCCATCGTCCAGACGTCGCAGCGAGAGGGGCTGTATGATGCCCAGCTCGCGGATAGAGTCGGCAAGCTCCCCGAGGGCTTCTTGGGAGAAGGTGGTGCGTGGCTGGTCGGGGTTTGGCGCTATCAGGTCTAAAGCTATATTGTTGATTTCCGATGAGCCGGCTGTCTGAATGTCGTTCATGGAAATCAGGGAGTCGAGACCTCGTCCAAGTGCGTTGCGTTTCATGCTCTGTGTTGATTTTGTATTTACTGTGAGTTGTTGTCTCTATTGGGGCGGGTGTGGCCTCCTTTTGGGGGCGGCTACTGCCCGGGGTGGAGGGGAGAGGGGTTAATGTTTTTGTTGGCGTTTTATCAGCTCTTTGGCCAGTTGGCGGTGGCTGATGGTGCCTCTACATTCCGGGTCGTAGAGCATCACGGGCAGGCCGTGGCTGGGCGATTCGGAAAGCTTTATGTTGCGAGGTATGACGGTGGAGAACACCATGTCGCCGAAGTGCGATTTCAGCTCCTCGTATATTTGGTTGGCGAGTCGAAGGCGTGCATCGTACATTGTGACCAAGAATCCTTCAATCTCCAGGGCCGGATTGAGGCGACTTTTGATTATTCGGATTGTGTTGAGCAGCTGAGTGATGCCGTCGAGTGCGAAGTATTCGGCTTGCACGGGGATAATCACCGAGTCGGCGGCTGTGAGGGCGTTCACAGTGGTGCAGCCCAGCGAGGGACTACAGTCTATAAGAATCATGTCGTAGTCGTCCTTTACGGGTTGCAGCGCGTTGCGAAGCACCTTGTCGCGTTGCGGCTTGTTGATTAATTCGAGCTCGGCGCCCACCAGGTCTATGCGTGAGCTTATTATTTTGAGTCCTTCCACACAAGTGTCTTGCTCTGAGCCTTTCACCGGGTAGTCGTCTACCAGGCACTCGTAGATTGATACTGAGGCTTGGCGAGGGTCTACCCCGAGTCCGGATGTGGCGTTGGCCTGAGGATCGGCGTCAATGAGCAGCACTTTCTTGCCGGCTTCTGCCAGGCATGCAGCCAAATTGATTGCAGTGGTGGTTTTTCCTACACCACCTTTTTGGTTGGCGATTGCTATGATTTTACCCATATGCGTAGTCTTAGGTTATCCCCACCGTGTAAGTGCGGATTCAAATTGCAAAGTAACAAATTTTTAGCGACACTTCCCAATTTTTTATATTAAACTCTCTTAAACTGTTAATAAAACGCATAATTAATTAAATATAGGGCGCTTAGCATTCGCTGCCGGGGGTGCTTGGTGTTCGCTGCCGGGGTGCTTGGTGTTCGCTGCCGGGGGCGCGCAAGGGGAGTGGTCTCTTTGGTGCGCAAGGGGTGCCGACACCATGGCTTTGCCTCCCCCTGCTGCGATGATGCTCGCAGCAGGGGGAGGGTGACCGTGTGGGGGGGAAAACGACCCGAGTGAGCTCGGGCGTGTGGGTGACTCGGTCTGGGACCGGGTGTGGGGTTACTCGGTGTGGGGCCGGGCGATGGTTAGTCGATGATTTCGCCCAGCAGGGTGGCTGAGGTGGCGCCGGTGACTTTTACTTTCACAAAGTCGCCCGCTTTAGCTCCCTTGTGAGGGAACACCACTACCTTGTTTTGCGAAGTGCGACCGAAGAAGTCGTCGGCACTGCGTTTGGAGCGGCCCTCCACCAGCACCTCGAAATCCTTGCCTATGTCGCGGCGGTTGCTCTCGGCCGAGAGCTCGTTTTGAAGCTCAATCATGCGGCTCAGACGCTCTATTTTCACCTCTTCGGCCACATTGTCGGGCAGATGTTTGGAGGCGAAGGTGCCGGGGCGTTCTGAATATTTAAACATGAAGGCGCTGTCGAAGCCCGCTTGGCGCATCAGCGAGAGGGTCTCTTGGAAGTCTTCCTCGCTTTCGTCGTGGAATCCGGTAAACATATCGGTAGACAGGCCGCAGTCGGGCAAGATGCGACGTATGGCCTCCACACGCTCCATATACCATTCGCGGGTGTATTTGCGGTTCATGGCTTTGAGCACCTTGTTGCTGCCGCTTTGCACCGGCAGGTGTATGTGGCGAGCTATGTTGGCGTATTGGCTCATCACTTCCAAAGTCTTGTCGCTCATGTCTTTAGGGTGGGAGGTGGTGAAGCGTATGCGCATATCGGGTGCGGCCTGTGCCACCATGGCGAGCAGGTCGGGGAAGGTGATGTCACGCCCGCTTTCGGGGTCGTGCCAGCAGTAGGAGTTCACATTTTGGCCCAGCAGGGTGGCCTCACGGAAGCCGCGGCTATGCAGGTCGGCCAGTTCGCGCAGAATGCTTTGGGGCTCGCGGCTGCGTTCGCGGCCGCGGGTGTAGGGCACAATGCAGTAAGAGCAGAAATTGTTGCAACCGCGCATAATGGATATAAATCCACTAATGCCGCCCCCTATGCGTCGGGGCACAATGTCGCGGTAGGTCTCGGAGGTGGAGAGGTCAATGTTGATTGCTTTGTGGCCGGTTTCGGCAGCAGCAACAAGGTTGGGGAGGTCGAGGTATGCATCAGGGCCGGCTACGAGGTCCACGCCATAATCGTTGATTAAGCTCTCTTTGAGGCGTTCAGCCATGCACCCAATGACGCCGATAATGATTCTCCGGCCGGTCTTGCGGCGCAAAGAATTCCAATAAGTGATGCGAGAATAAATCTTTTGCTCGGCATTTTCGCGGATAGAACAGGTGTTGATGAGCGCGGCGGAGGCTTCGCTGTCTACTTCTGTGAGGTCGTAGCCTGCCATCCCCATCATCGTAGCAACTACTTCTGAATCAGCTACATTCATCTGGCATCCATACGTTTCGATGCGCACTTTTTTTGATAGTGTGCAATTTTCAGTGTTTTCGGGCAAAAAAAATGGCTCCATAATTTGGGTAAATTGAATTTATGAATTAATTTTGTGCAAAATTACTTTAAAATCTAACAAGTTACAATGAGCATACCATTTATTTCTGCAGAAGAAGCCGCTTCTTATATAAAAAACGGTGATAATGTAGCGCTTTCCGGCTTTACTGCGTCAGGAACACCCAAAGTTGTAACAGTTGCTTTAGCCCAACGAGCTAAAGAGCTCCATGAAAAAGGTGTACCCTTCAAGATTAATCTTTTTACGGGCGCCAGCACCAACGACCATGTCGATGGTGAGCTTGCACGCGCCAATGCTGTGAATTTCCGCATCCCTTATCAAGGACATCCCGATTCACGTCGCGCAATCAACGCCGGCGAAATCCACTATGTCGATGCCCACTTGTCGCATCTCTCTCAAGACTTACGTTACGGCTTCTACGGCCCCATTGATGTAGCTATCATCGAAGTGACCGAAATGAGCCCCAACGGCGAGCTGATTCTCGGCGCCGGTCTTGGCATGACTCCGACTATCGCTAAGCTTGCGAAAAAGGTGATTATTGAATATTCATCCTACTATCGCACCTCTTTCCGCGGATTTCACGACAACTACCTCCCTGCCGACCCACCGCACCGCAGAGAAATTCCTATCTACAAGCCCTCCGACCGCATCGGTAGCACCGTGCTGAAAATCGACCCCGCAAAGATTGTCGGCATCGTGCCCTCTAACGCTTCAGAGAGCATCAAAGCATTCAGCGACTGCGACGATGTGACCCGCAGAATCGGCGACAACGTCTGCCACTTCCTCGCTTCACAGCTCCGCAACGGCGAAATCCCCAAAGAATTCCTCCCCATCCAATCAGGTGTAGGCAACGTGGCCAACGCAGTGCTCTACGGCCTTGGTGAAAATCCTGAGATTCCTCAGTTTGAAATGTACACCGAGGTGATTCAAGATGCCGTGATGCACCTTATGGAAGATGGCAAATGTAAGTTCGCTTCAACCTGCGCACTCACATTCTCCGACGACGCCATGCTCCACTTCATGGACAACATCGACTTCTTCCGCGACAAAATCCTTATGCGTCCCGGTGAGATTTCCAACAGCCCCGAGATTGTGCGTCGACTCGGCTTGATAGCTATGAACACAGCCCTCGAAGCCGACATCTTCGGTAATGTGAACTCCACCCACGTGCTCGGCACTAAGATGATGAACGGTATCGGTGGTTCCGCCGACTTCTCGCGCAACTCCTACCTCTCAATCTTCTCATGCCCCTCAATTCAGAAGGGCGGCAAGATTTCTGCCATCGTGCCCATGGCCAGCCATGTTGACCACAGTGAGCACTCAGTGAAGATTCTCGTCACAGAGCAAGGTGTGGCCGACCTTCGTGGCAAATCGCCTATCGACCGCGCAAAAACTATCATCGAAAATTGCGTGCACCCAGACTACAAGGAGCTCATGTGGGACTATCTGAAACTCTCTCAGAAGATTCACACTCCTCACACTCTCCGTTGCGCCTTCGCACTCCACGATGCATTTGCGCAAACCGGCGATATGCGTAACGCCGACTACGCATCATTCCTTCCCAAGTAAGACAACGAAATTTAACGATACGAAAAGAGGCTGCGCCAATCGACGCAGCCTTTGTTATTTTTAGCCAATCGCAGAGCCGCACCGAGGCGCTTCTGCGTGGACATATGTAGGAGGGTCAATGTGTTTGACTATGGATATGCAATAGTGACAATGTGGCCCGAGAGTCGGAAAGAGAATAGATTGAGCTCTATGGGAGTGGGGCCGTCAGCGCCTATCACACCTTTGCCTGTGGCGGCTTTCGCTTGTGGGCGGGCCGCTATCTGTGGCAACTTGCTGATGCGCAATGCTTGGCGAATGTCGGTGGCGCTGTCGGTGCCCGCCTTCAGCAGAGCCTCTTTGCAGGTCCACGCCAATATGTTTTGTTCCACCGAGTCGGCAGCGATAGCTTGTAGCTCTTCATCGTTGAGGAAGCGAGAGCGCACCTTGAGCACTTGCTCGCGCCCGGCGTCTTCGGCGTCGATGCCCAGAGCGTAGCGGGGGGCGAATGTGGCCGGGTCGGTGTCGGCATCCATAGGCATCGAGGCCACCAGGAGCAGGTCGGGAGTGTGGGTCACAGAAATGCGAGTGTGTTCCAGCGCTTCCACGTCGGAGAGCAGGAGCGGAGCGCCGCTTTCAGTGTGGCCGAAAGTGCGATAACCCTCGGCAAAATTCTCAGTCCAGACCGCTTTAGCCAGGGCGAGCCACACCTTGCCGGTGCGCCAATTGCAGCCGCTCACCTCCTCCACCTTAATGCCGGGGAGAGTGTTGTGGATAGAAAAAAGATAGTCGGTTTCCATATATACTTAGCTTGAAGGAGATTTGCAAAATTAATAAAAATCTCTGACAGTCGCATCACACCGCCCTCATCCCGCACATCCGTTCCATCCGCCTGCCGATGAGCCGTGCATATCTTTTGTTAATTTCCGAGGAATAAGGGGAGGGGGTATGATAAAAATGGCTATATTTGTAGATTCATTTGTGGATATACAGATATGGCAAAATATTTTTATGAATCAGCCTTGCAGAGCCCTGAATCGGTGGCTCTCGGCGTGGATATAGGCGGCACAAACACCGCTTTCGGATTTGTAGACCGTCGCGGGCGGCTGCTCGCTCGCGGCTCTGTGAGCACTCGCCTTTGGCCTTCGGCTCCGGAGTTTGTCGATGCCCTCTATGAGGCGGCTCAGGGGGTGTGGCAGCGTGCCGGTCTCAACGCGCGGCTTGTGGGCGTGGGCGTGGGTGCGCCCGCTGCTAATTATTTCACCGGTGAGATTGAGAATGCCGTGAATCTGCCCTGGGGCAAGAATCTGCCTATGGCAAAGATTGTGGCTGCTCGCTTCGGCCTTGAGACTCGCTTGGTCAACGATGCCAACGCTGCCGCGCTGGGCGAGATGACCTACGGCGCCGGCCGCGGTATGCGCAATTTCATTATGCTGACTCTGGGCACCGGTATAGGCAGCGGCATTGTGGCCGACGGCAAACTGCTCTACGGAGTGGGCGCCCTGGCCGGTGAGCTGGGCCATGTCATTGTGGAGCGGCACGGTGGCCGTAAGTGCGCTTGCGGGCGCTCCGGCTGCCTGGAGACTTACTGCTCGGCCGAGGGTGTGCGTCGCACTGCCCTGTTGCGCCTCGGTGAGCCCGATTGCCCCTCTTCTATCCTAAAGCAGATTCCTGCTGCGGAAATTACCTCTAAAGTGGTGGCAGAGGCTGCCGCCAAGGGCGATAAGGTGGCCCTTGATGTGCTCAACTTCACCGGCGCTGTCTTGGGCCGTGCGTGTGCCAACTTTGTGGCCTTCTCAGCCCCGGAGGCTATCATCCTCTTTGGCGGCCTGGCTAAAGCCGGCGACCTTCTGCTCCGTCCCCTTCGCGAGGCTTTTGAGGCCGACCTGTTGTTCCTTTATAAGGGCCGTGTGAGCGTCTTGCTCTCTTCGCTCAAGGAGGCCGATGCCGCGTTGCTGGGCGCCAGTGCCATCGCTTGGGAATGCGACCACTCTACCATTAAAGTTTAACTCTTCTACCATAAATTATGAAAAGACTTCGACTACTATTAGCACTATTGCCGGCCCTTTTTGTCGGTTCATTGCTCCTCTCATCGGCCCGGGCCGAGGGCTATAAACCGTCGGCGCAGGTGCGCCAATCGCAAGAGGAATTTGCCGCCGATCGGTTCGGCGTGTTCCTGCATTGGGGCATCTACAGTATGTTTGGTCAGGGCGAATGGTATTTGAACTATGGCCCCACGGCCGCAGAATATGCCAAGGCGGCTGCCGGATTCTATCCGGCTAACTTCGATGCCGATGCCTGGGTGCAAGCCATCAAGGCTGCCGGCGCCCGCTATATCTGCTTCACCACCCGCCATCACGACGGCTTCTCCATGTGGCACACGGCCGCCTCTCCTTATAATATAGTGGATGCCACCCCCTTCAAGCGCGACATCCTGGCCGAGCTGGCCGATGCCTGCCACCGCCACGGCGTGAAGCTACATCTTTATTACTCGCATCTTGACTGGACTCGCCCCGACTATCCGTGGGGACGCACCGGCCACACCACCGGCCGCGACTCCACTCAAGCTAATTGGGACTCCTATTTCAGCTTTATGAAAACACAGTTGCGAGAGCTGCTCACAAATTATGGCGATGTGAGAGCTGTGTGGTTCGACGGTTGGTGGGACCACGATGAAGATTCGGTGCCCTTTAATTGGCACCTGGATGAGCAATATGCCCTGATTCACTCCTTGCAACCCTCCTGCCTGGTGGGCAACAACCACCATCAGAATCCCTTTGAAGGTGAGGATATTCAGATTTTTGAGCGCGATGTGCCCGGCGAGAACAGTGCCGGCTACAGCGAGCAAGACATAAGTCGCTTGCCTCTTGAGACTTGCAACACCATGAACGGGATGTGGGGCTATAAGGTGTGCGATCAGAACTATAAGAGCCCGCGCACTCTGATTCGCTATCTGGTGAAGACTGCTTCGCAGGGCGCCAACCTGCTGCTAAATATCGGCCCTCAACCCGACGGCTCGCTCCCGGCGGCTGCTCTGGAACGCCTCAGCGCCATGGGCGAGTGGATGAAGGTTTATGGCCCGACCATCTACGGCACCACCGCTTACACTTCGGCACCATCGACCGAAGATGTGGCCTATACTCTTAAAGGCGACACCCTGTATGTGCACATATTCAACCTCTCTTCGCCCACTCTTGAACTGCCTATCCCTCAGGAGGTTAAGAGTGCCGAGACGTTTGCCTCCGGCAGTAAGCTGAAATTTAAGCAAAAGGGTGGGGTGGTGACTCTGTGGCTCGGCGAGCCGACCGACTGCGATGACTATGTGGTGCAACTAAAACTAAGCAAATGAGACCGATACTTGAGATATGTGCTGCCGACATTGTGAGTGTGCAGGCGGCAAAAGAGGGTGGCGCTGACCGCGTGGAGCTGTGCAGCGGCCTCTCCACCGGCGGTCTCACACCCTCCATGGGTGTGGCGCAGGCTGCTCTTGCCCTTGGTGGTGTGAAGGTGAATCTGCTCATTCGCTGCCGCGAGGGCGATTATTGCTATTCTGCTGCCGAAGTGTCGGTGATGCTTCGCGACATAGAGCGCTTTGCGGCTCTGGGTGTCAACGGTTTAGTGGTGGGCGCGCTCCGAGGCGACGGCGAAATAGATGAGTCGGTGTGTGCCGAGATGCTGTCGGCCGCGCAGGGGGTGCCGCTCACCTTCCATCGGGCCATAGATGTGTGTGCCGACCCTTTGAAGGCTGTCGGCCGGCTCGCCGAGCTCGGCTTTAAAAGGGTGCTCACCTCCGGTGGTGCTCTCACTGCCGAGCGTGGTTTGCACATGATAGCTCAGATGCGTGCCTTGGCTGCCGACCGCCTCTCGGTGATGCCCGGCAGCGGTGTGAACGGCGACAATGCCGCCGACATCCTGATTGCCACCGGCTGCAGAGAGATTCACGCCTCCGCCTCGCATTTGGTGCATAGCCGTATGAACTATCGCGGCCCGCTGGGCAGCTTCAACTATAAGCAGACAGCTGTGGCCGCAGTGAAAAATATAGTGGATAATATAAGAAACTTATAGCATGAATATACTCAAACAGATAGCCGCCTTAGCGGCGTTGGTCACCCTTGTAGGTGTCGCTCCGGTGGGGGGACGAAGTGTGGCAAAATATCGCAGCCGTGTCGACATGGACTTGCGTGCTCGCGGCCTTCAGGAGCCGGAGAGCCTTGTTAAGATTGATAGTGTCAGAGAGTTGGCTATTGGCTCAGACACTGCTTTTGAGGCCATGAAATTCCTCTACGCCTATATGCCCACCCCCGACCTTACCGACTATAGTGTGGCATTCTATTTGGAGAATGTGCAAGCCGCCATCCTCGCTCGCCTCCAGATGCCTTGGGGTGAGAGTGTGCCGCAGACCCTCTGGCAGCATTTCGTGCTGCCGCTGCGTGTCAACAATGAGCATCTGGACTCTTGTCGCCCCGTGTTCTATTCCGAGCTCAAGGAGCGCGTGGCCGGCCTGGACATGAAGTCGGCTATCCTGGAGGTGAACCACTGGTGCCACGAGAAGGTGACCTATCAGCCATCCGATGCCCGCACATCTTCACCGTTGGCCACTGTGAAGTCGGCTATTGGTCGTTGCGGCGAAGAGTCGACCTTCACTGTGGCTGCGCTGCGCTCGGTGGGCATTCCCGCCCGCCAGGTCTACACTCCGCGCTGGGCCCATACCGACGACAATCACGCCTGGGTGGAGGCCTGGGCCGACGGCCGGTGGTATTTCTTGGGCGCTTGCGAGCCGGAGCCGGAGCTCAATATTGGCTGGTTTAATGCCCCGGCCTCGCGCGGTATGCTCATGACCACCAATGTGTTTGGTGCTTATGAGGGCCCCGATGAGGTGCTCGACTCCAATGCCATCGGCACAGTGATTAATGTCACTGCCAACTATGCTCCGGTCGACACCCTGCGAGTGCAGGTGCTTGATAAGGCCGGTGCTCCGGTGCAGGGAGCGAAAGTGGAGTTCGGGCTCTATAATTATGCAGAATTCTACCCGATAGCCACAAAGCTCTCCGACAGCCAAGGTTTGGCCCAACTCACTGCCGGAAAGGGCGACTTGCTGGTGAGCGCCTACGATGGCGTGAATTTCGGCTTCGCAAAAGCCACTGTAGGCACCGGCGACACCCTCACCGTGGTGCTCGACAAAGATGAACAGTATGTCGGTACCGCCGATTTCGATATGGTGCCTCCGCCCCCTTCGGCCTCGCTTCCGCAGGTGAGCGAAGAGGCTGTGGCTCAGAATAATAGTCGCAAAGCCTACGAAGACTCGTTGCGCCGTGACTATGAGGCCACCTTTGCCGATGCCGAGCAGGTGGCAGCTCTCGCCGCCGCTCTCTCCCTCGATGAGCAGCAACAGGCAGAGTTGCAATCGATTATGACCCGCTCCAGAGGCAACCATGCCACCCTTAGCGCTTTCCTTACTTCCCGCCCCGACACCTCTAAAGCCCTGGCTCTGCTTGGTACTCTCTCGGATAAAGACTTGCGCGATGTCACCGCCGATGTGCTCGCCGATGCGATGCTCACCGAGGTAGACCTCGCCGATGCCGAGGCTGTGAAATACCTGCTTTGCCCTCGTGTGGAGAACGAGCAACTCACACCCTCACGCAGCTATTTCAAGTCGCATATACCGGCCGCTCTTCAGACTGAGTGGGCCGAAAATCCCTCCCAATTGCAATCTTGGCTTGCTGTCAATCTGCGCGTTGACGATTCGCGCAATCCGCGCCACCAACGCATGAACCCATCCTCGGCCTATAGCTTCCTCACCGCCGACCCTATTGGTCGCGACATTTGCTTTGTGGCCATGGCTCGCGCCCTGGGCATACCCGCATATCTCGACGCTGTCGACGGCTCCTTGCACTATCGCACTGCCGATAAGGCTTGGCACATCGCCGACTTCTCTTCTGCATCCACTGCCGCCGCGTCGGCCCCTACTCCGGCTACACTAATCCTTAGCTATGAGCCTCATAAGTATCTCGCCGACCCCAAATATTACTCTCACTTCACCCTCTCAAAAATCTCGGGTGAGGGGCGCCGGCTGCTCGAGTATGGCGAAGACGACAGCTATCAGAGCCGCTTCGCCTCGCCTTTGAGTCTCGACCCCGGCCGATATATGCTGGTCACCGGTCAGCGACTTGCCTCCGGCGAGGTGCTCTCCCACATTGACATATTCTCCTTGGAGGCCGGCCGTACACTGACTCGCCCGCTGCTCGTGCGCAGCGACGAGACAGCCATCAGTGTGATTGGCACCCTTAATTCCGAGGCCCTATACTTCAACCCGCTCACATCCACCGAGCAAAGCCTGCTCAGCACCACCGGTCGCGGCTACTATCTGTTGGGCCTTATTTCGCCCAATCACGAGCCCTCCGAGCATCTGCTCAACGAGCTCATAGCTGCCCGCGCTGAGGTGGAGCAATACGGCAAACCGATAATCCTGCTCTTTGCTAATATGGCTGACTACGAGCGCTTTACCCCCGAGCGCTTTGCTTCCCTTCCCTCTAATATAGTGTTTGGCGTCGACACCGGCGGCAGCATAGCCGCCGAGGTGGCAGCCGTGAGCGGTTCCGACGCGCGCCCCACAGTGGTAATAGCCGACACCTTCAATCGAGTGGTGAGCTGCACCGCCGGCTACTCCATCGGTCTTCCCGCCGCCCTGCTTCGCACCCTCTCCCGCTGCGAATAGCCGCCCGCCGCATCGCCCGCCGTTGCCGCCCCACGTCCCCGCTACCGCCCTCCGGCGGTGCCCTCCGGCGGTGCGGTAAGCGCCGGGGCTAAAAAAGATTAGTGTGGTTAACATAATTTAACAGAATTATCTGTTGTGTAAGTAAAATTTTTGATAACTTTGCGATGGCTAAAAGACGATAGCTTAATGCTAACGATGATAGCAAGAACTCCGACAACTTATAATCAGACCGAACTGACAGCACATCTTTAGCGTTTAGTGTCTCGCCTTTTTGAGATTTAATTTTGACAGCATATATCTGCGTGGAAGTGCATGAGATTGTGGTAAGGAAAATGAAGATGTATCCTCCATCGCCGATAAAAAAGTCTCTCTATTTCAACTTTGGAGAAGCTGACTTATGAAAAAATGATCTCTCATAGACCGATTCGACAATGCCGCGCCAATGAGGCGGCATAGAACTGTTGTCGATGTGTCGCAAGCCCAATTTTGACGCGCTAACCCTCTGCCGGCCGCATCATCTTTCAGTGTAATTACGACCGGGCAATGATTAGTAATTCCAGCCTTTTGCCTTCAGTCCACAATCCCCAAAAGCCTTTAACGAGAGCCCACCGAAGGCCTCTGCCCGCGCCCCTTTGTGGTGCCTACAGTCGCCGCCTGTGTAGCTTTGATATCAGAACTCGAAATCATATTCTCGAGATTGCCGTTTCTGTTGCTACTACATCACTATCAGGTAGCAATCATCCGGCCGGCTTCACTTATGTGAGGAGCCTGCTGCCGGGGTAATTGAAAAGAATCATTCGATTATATAGTTCTCCCCACCGAAGGGGTGCATAAACCCCTTCCCCATAGAATTGCGGGTGCTGACCCATCCGCAATTCCTCACCCCAACTCACGAAAGCAAAGGATCATTAGAATAAGCAATTAGGTAGTTAATCCACAAGTCTAGTTAATAGAGTGTTCTAGACAATTAAGAAATTACATGCAACAACAGTTAAAAGTCAAAGCTTGCAAGGGCACGTCGCGATGACGCGCCTTTGCTATTTTAGGAAAATATTTGTAATTTTGCGCAACAATTGTTATTCGCAAGCGAAAAGTATAGTAGAACCGATGCAATTTCCAGAGATACAACAGCGACTACGCAAGGAGTTGGACAGCCTGAATGAGATTATACGCCGGGCCTTGAAGGTGGATATGCCTGTGCTCCAGCGCATCATTGACAATTATCTGCTCACAAAGGGTAAGCAGATACGCCCCATTATGGTGCTTCTGAGCGCCAAGATGGCCGGTGAAGTCACCCCCGATGTGCTCCATGCCGCTGCCGCCCTGGAGATTCTGCACAATGCTTCGCTGATCCACGACGATGTGGTCGACGCCACCGAGCGTCGCCGCGGCCTCAGCACCGTGAATGCCATTTGGGACAATCATATTGCGGTGCTCTCGGGCGACTATTTTGTGAGCAAAGCCCTCGCCGAGGCCATCAGCACCGGCTCGCTGAGTGTGATTCAGTCTATCTCCGAACTCGGTTCCGAGCTCTCTCTGGGCGAGATTAACCAAATATGCACCGCCCGCTGGCACGACCTCTCCTACAAGGAGTATTTTGCCACTATTGAGAAAAAGACCGCTTGCCTGTTTCGTAAATGTGCCCGCCTGGGTGCGCAGACAGCCGGCGCCGACCCCGCCACAGTGGCCGCCCTCGAAGAGTATGCCGGCTACATGGGGCTCTGCTTCCAGATTAAAGACGATATTTTCGACTATCTCGACGATGTGAACATCGGCAAACCCACCGGCAACGACCTGCGCGAAGGCAAGGTGACTCTGCCGCTCCTGTTCGCACTTAAAAACGCTGCCCCGCAGCTCTCTCAGTCTATGGGCTCATTGCTATCTCAAGAGGAGCTCACCGCCGAGCAGATTGCCACCCTCATTGAGTTTGCCAAAGAGCAGGGCGGCATAGCCTACGCTTATCAAGTGATGGATGAGCTCAGAGCAAAAGCCCACCCGCTGGTGGCTTCATTCCCCGACTGCGAGGCCAAAGAGGCCCTCGAAGAAATCTTCTCCTACATTATTAGCCGCAATAAGTGATGTTGGCCCTGAAAATGCACCCCGAGCTCATTGAGGCCGGTTGCGACGAGGCCGGACGCGGTTGCCTCGCCGGCCCTGTGGCCGCTGCCGCCGTAATCCTCCCCGACGGATTCAGCAATGAGATGCTCAACGACTCCAAGCAACTTTCGGAAAAGAAACGCAACGCTCTGCGCCTCATTATTGAGCGAGAAGCCCTGGCTTGGTGTGTGGTGATGGTCGATAATCAAGAGATTGACCGCCTTAACATATTGCGCGCATCAATCATCGGCATGCAAAGAGCGGTGAGCGGCCTCACGGTGCGCCCGCAACACCTGCTCATAGACGGCAACAAATTTTCCCCGCACCCCGACGGCATCCCCTACACCACGGTGGTGAAGGGCGACGCCACTTACATGAACATTGCAGCCGCCTCCATTCTGGCCAAGACCCACCGCGACGAACTCATGCTGCGCCTGGCAGAGCAATATCCCTACTACGATTGGAAGCGCAACAAAGGCTACCCCACCAAAGCTCACCTGCAAGGCATTGAGCTCCACGGCATTTCGCCCCTGCACCGCCGCACCTTCGGCCCCTGCATGCCCTCCCTCTTCTCCGCCCCCGAAGAGTAACCCTTCCCCCGTTTCCCATTTTCCCCGCCCTGTAGGTGGGTGTGTCATAATTCAAAACCGGCGAACCTCTCGGCTCGCTTTCCTATTCAGATAAAAACAACGGAGGCTGCACCATAATTGAATTATGGCACAGCCTCTTGTTATAGGGTTTGGGGGCTGCCGGTGGGTGGGCTATTGCGGCCCAGACCGGCTTATGGCCCCCAAGAGAGAGGTTGCTCAGTTCATATTATTCTACATTTACTTTTATAATCTTTTCGCCGAGTTTCACGATGTAAACGCCGCCGTCTACGGAGATTACATTGTGAGCGTTACCCTGAGTGCGAGCTATCACCTTACCGTCGGCAGAGTAAACGTCTATGTTGAGGCCGTCGGCGCCAACAATGTTGATTTCGCCCTTCTTGCCGTAGGCATAAGCCTCGCGGGCTTTGATCATGCCTGCTGCTGAAGTCTCAACGCTTACAGTTGCTTTCGGACCTTCGCCGAGGTTGTAGAGCGGAGCCACACTGTAGTTGTGTGTGCCGTCTTCAAGTTCGGTGTCGGTGTAGGTGGTCGACTCTACGCCCTTGCCAATGAGCTCATCTTCGCGATATACATTGTAGCCGTTGACCACGAGCTGCTCGTTGCCGGCGGGACGGAATGTGAGGTCGTCTACCATGAAGAGGAATCCGTAGTAGGTGAAGCGGCGGATAGCGAAGTATTTAGTGCCTGCGGGGAGTTCGTATTCGTAGTAGGTGTACTCGTCGGGCACTCTGTCTACTGAAGCGATATTCACGAAGTCGCGGATAGTAGCGCCGCCTGTTGAGTAGTAAATCTGGAATGACTCCGAGCGAGAGGAGATGATCGACTTAGCGTAGAAGCTGATGGTCTGGGCTTCGCCCGAGAGTTTGGGTGAGATCAACCAGTCGTCGGCATAGGCCTCCGTGGGGTCGTAGAGCGACATGGCGGCGAAGCACTTGTTGCCGGAGTGAGCGCAGTAGCGTATCACGTCTTGTGTGGCATTGAAGTTCGCGAAGCCTTCTTCGGAGAAGTCCATCAGGAAGAATGCTTGCTTAGAGCCGAGCTCTATGCCGGGCATATCTATGCCGTTGATACCGGCTATGGCGCAACGGTCGTTGTCGATCATTGTCCAGCCGCCGATGCGGTCGTTCATTGTAGACCATGAGGGATATGATTCCAGGTCGTCGGTAACTACTGTGGACTCTTCGGGGATGGTAGGAATCTCCCAGTTGAGCACTGCGGAGCCGGGTTCGCCTGCTTCAGCGGTGAGGTTTTCAACGCCGGGATAGTCGGTCTCCTCGAAGTAGAGGGTCTTTTCGTTGGTCACATTGTCGAATGTGTCACCGTCGCGACGGATAGATACTGAAGCGTAGTAGGTGTATTCTCTGCCGGCAGCTTCAATCTCGTCGTTGCTGTGGCTTTCGGTGAAGTTGAGAGTGATCTTTTCGCCTTTAGGCAGCGCTGTGCCTTCTATTTGCTCAATGAGGGTGTCGTTGCGGAAGAGGTTCACAGTGTAGTCGCCCGATTCGTCGGCGGAGCCGTTGTTGCGGATGGTGACGCCTACATTGTAGTCTACACAAGCGTAAGCCTCGTCGGGCAGTGAGAATTCCACTATTGAGAGGTCGTTGTCGGAGGCGCCCACCAATCTGATGCGGTCTATTTCGGTGTAGACGTGTGTCACGGCTTCCGATACGAATGCCAGGCGTACCACTTGGTTCTTGTAGGCTGAAAGGTCGTAGGTGATTTTCTGCCAGCCGTTCAGGCCGTCGCAAAGCTCGTTGACTGTCTGCGGCTCGTGAAGCATTACCCAAGTAGGATTGTCTATAGTGGATACCTGTACATTAATCAAGTTTTGGTTGATGGTGTTGGAATCCAGGTCGTTGTAGAGGAAGAATGTGAGCTTGGGAGCATCGTCGTTGAGCTCAATCTTACCGGTGATGAGGCCTGACGAAGCGCCTGAGAAGATAGCTTCCATCAGAGCCATACCGTTGTCGCCGTCCACCGGTTCAACGCCGGCCGGGTCGGTGGCGTTGTAGCCCCAAGAAGCGTAGCCACCGCCGTCAATATTCTGCTGTACGAAGATAGATGTGGGGCTGTAGTTGGCAAATGATTCCAGATAGGGGAGGGTGTAGGGTTCGCCGATAGCTGCGTAGCTGGCCAGTGCGCCGGGTGAGCCGCCTGCTGTGGTGTAGGCTCTCACGCCGAAGCGGAGGTATTGCTGAGCGTTGGCTGTGGTTGAGGCTGTGAAGGTGTAGGAGAGTCCTTCAATGTCGGTGCCTTGCTGTATTTCGCCGTAGGTGCTGTCGTATTTAAACACCTCGTAGGTGATCAGGTCGGGGTTGATGGGGAATCCGTCGTAGTCCAATGTAGGAGCGTCCCATGTGATGGTCACTTCGCCCCAGTTTTCGGGATTCTCTGTCACTTGTA
>CAYVAK010000022.1:18824-20921 GCA_964448425.1 uncultured Sangeribacter sp. | reverse complement strand
TGCGGTTGGTCATATTGTTGAGGATGGCAGCCGCTTCGTTCATCTCCATCATGAAGGTCGATTCGCCGGAGGAGATGTTGTCGGAGGCGCCTACGCGGGTGAAAATTTTGTCGACTATGCCTATATGGGCGCTCTCGGCGGGCACGTAGCTGCCTATTTGGGCCATGAGCACAATGAGAGCTGTCTGGCGCAGCAGGGCCGATTTACCGCTCATGTTGGGGCCGGTAATCATCATAATCTGCTGGGTGTCGTTGTCGAGCATCACCGAGTTGGCTATGTAGGGTTCGCCGGGCGGCAGGCGACGCTCTATCACCGGGTGGCGGCCCTGGCAGATGTCTATCTTCAGGCCGTCGTCCACCACCGGTCGGCAGTAGTGATATTCGTCGGCCACTTCGGTGAATGCGAGCAGGCAGTCGGTCTCGGCTATTCTCACGGCGTTGGCTTGAATGGCCTCTACGTAGCGGCCCACACCCTCCACCAGGCGGGCGAAGAGTTGGCTCTCCAGAATGGCTATGCGCTCCTGGGCGCCGGTGATTTTCTCTTCATATTCTTTGAGTTCGGGGGTCACATAGCGTTCGGCGCTCACCAGGGTCTGCTTCCTTATCCAGTCGGCGGGCACTTTGTCTTTGTGGGTGTTGCGCACCTCAATGTAGTAGCCAAACACATTGTTGAAGGCTATTTTCAGGGATGTGATTCCGGTGGCTTCGATTTCGCGGGCGAGCATGGCCTCGAGTTTGCTTTTGCCCGAGTGGGCCAGGTCGCGAAGTTCGTCGAGTTCTGGGTCGACGCCCGGGGCTATGTAGTTGCCGCGCGATTGTAGAGCCGGGGCATCTTCTATGAGGGTGTTGGCTATGGCTATACGTGTCTCTTCGCAGGGGGAGAGGTGTTCGCTCAGGGCGCGCAGCGAGGGCTGCGGGCTCTGGCTCAGTATCTGCTTTATCCGGTTTACGGCTATCAGGCTGTTTTTGAGTTGCACCATGTCGCGCGGGGAGACTCTGCCCACAGCCACCTTGGCCACCAGGCGTTCAAGGTCGCCCACAGCCGAGAGGGTGTCGCGCAGTGCATATCTACAGTCGCAATCTTTGAAGAATTGGGTCACCACCTCAAGGCGGTTGTTGATGTCGTCTTTGTTGCGCAGGGGCTGCTTAATCCAGCGGCGCATCATGCGGGCACCGGGCGGGGTGAGAGTCTTGTCGAGATAGTCTACCAGCGACTTGCCGTCGGCCGACTGTGTGCCGGTGAGCTCGAGATTGCGTATGGTGAATTGGTCCAGACCCACATATCGCTGTTCGTCGATTCTGCCCAGCGAGGTGATGTGGCTTATGTGGGTGTGTTGGGTAATGTCGAGATAGTGGAGCAGGGAGCCGGCGGCTATCACCGCTTCGGGCAGTGAGGCCACACCGAATCCTTTGAGAGAGGAGGTCTGGAAGTGGTTGGTGAGGCGTTCGGTGGCAGCGTCGATGGTGAAAATCCAGTCGTCGAGCTCGTAGGTGAAGTATTTGCCGGTGAAGGTGGCTGCGGCGCGATCTTTGAGGCCGCGCATTATCAGCAGCTCTTTGGGCGAGATGTTGCACAGCAGTTTGTCGACATATTCGCCGCTGCCTTGTGAGCAGAGAAACTCGCCTGTGGAGATGTCCAGGAAGGCTACACCTATGGCTTTGGCTCCGAAGTGCACGCCGGCCAGGAAGTTGTTTTCGCGGTTGTTGAGTATGTTGTCGTTGATGTTGACACCGGGGGTCACCAGCTCTGTGATGCCGCGTTTCACCAGTTTCTTGGTGAGTTTAGGGTCTTCGAGCTGTTCGCAGATGGCCACACGTTTGCCGGCCCTTACGAGCTTGGGCAGGTAAGTGTCGAGGGCGTGGTGGGGGAATCCGGCCAGGGCCACATGGGCGGCTTGGCCGTTGGCGCGACGGGTGAGGGTGATGCCCAGTATCTCGCTGGCTGTCACCGCATCTTGGTCGAATGTCTCATAGAAATCACCTACTCTGAAGAGCAGCACTGCGTCGGGATGCTTTTTCTTCATCTCGAAATATTGCTTCATCAGGGGTGTTTCAACTATTTTTGCCATGTTGGGGGTTTAGGTCAAGGGGTGTGGAG
>CAYVAK010000022.1:0-18724 GCA_964448425.1 uncultured Sangeribacter sp. | reverse complement strand
AGGAGGTTAGTTGGCGTAGTGGATTTGGGCTTTGCGCGACACTCTCCAGCGGCCGTTTTCAAACACGGCTGTGCCGGTAGAGTCGTTGACAATGCGGCGTGCGCCGCCGGCCAGCTGTAGGTTTTTGCCGGTGCAGGCGTTGATAAGGAAGTCGACGGGCATCATAAGGGCGAGCTCATGGACTGTGGGGTCATCGATAACGGTAAATGAGCCGCTATATCCGTCGCTGGTCACGAGTTTGAATATTGAGTTGCCCATGTTGTAGCTTGCATCGGCTCTGAGGAACACGCCGTTGGCGTTGGCTTGAGAGAGGTAGATGATGCGGGGCTGGTTGAGGGTGCGGCGGCCGGGTGCATAGCCGGTGGCGGCGGCAGCGGCGGCCGGTGCGGCTGCGTTGTGGTGTTGAAGTTGCTGTTTGAGCTGGCTCACTTCGTTGCGCAGCTGGTCTACTTCAGTGGTGTCATCCTCTTCTTCATCGTCGATATCCTCCTCATCGTCTTCATAGGCGGCTGCTGCGGCTGCTTTAGCTCCGTTGTTTTTGTGGCGACGGGGGTTGGCCGGGAGTTCTTTCTTGTTTTTGGCCATCATGTTGGTGGCATAGCCCACAAGGCCGAGCACTACCAGCACAAGGATGATGAGGATAACCACGAGCCAGCCGTTGGAGCTGGAGGTGTTGAGGGGAGCGGAGCCTTCGGCTGCTTCGCGTTCGCCATCTTCGCCGGGTTGAGCTGTGGGCTCGAGTTCCGGTTCGGCTTGAGCTTTGTCCACTATGTCGGTGGCCAACGGTGAGTCTTCAGCTTTCTCTTCTTCGGCCTTTTCGGCATCGGTGGCGGCATCGGTGGCGGTGCCGTCGGCAGCGTTGGCCTCGCCGGCGGTAGCGGCCTCGGGTTCAGCGGCTGCCGGCGCCGGTGTCGGCTTGGTCACAGTGCAGTGGATGCCTGTAAGGTTTGATTTCAACTTGCTGCGGCAGAAGCCTTTATCCTTATTGTCGGGCACTGCCTGGTTGTATTTGTTGGTCCAATATTCGGTGAATTTGGCATTGTCCCATTCTTGATATTCTTTTTCGGAGGGCATGGCGCCGAGCGATATTTTGCTGATGTTGCCTTTTTCGGTGGGCTTAGAGGCCACGGCGTTGTTTAGCTGCGCTTCGTTTTTGGGGTTGAGGCCGTCGAGGTATCCGGAGCCGGAGTTGAGGCTGCGGAGGCCCCATTTCATTACTAATGCACGAGCTTGCTCCATCTCTGATTTAGAGGCGGCTTGCATGCTTGCTGTAATAAAAGCGAGGGTAATAAAGAGAATGCTGATTTTGCGCATTTTTATGTTTGTTTTGAAGGTAGGTTAAATGAACGTTTCGATTTTTGGAATTATTGTGGGTCTGCGGCTCTTTTTAGTTTGTCGGGCCTCAGGTTCATAATCAAGTTGTTGCGAATGATTCCGGCTATTGGATAGAAGAATGGCACATCTTCCACCGCCTCGTCGGAGCCCTCTTCAAGGGGTAGCAGGGCCTCGATTCCGGCAGCCAGATAGCTGGAAATGTCGTCGTTGAGGTGGGCCCAGAGATAGTCGGCGGCATCTTTGGGAATGCCGAGCTCGTCGCGGCGCTCGTTGGTGAGCAGGGAGAGGAAGAAGGTGTTGAATTGCTTCACAGCCTCTTCAATCTCGCTGCGGTGTTGCAGGGAGCGTATGGAGGAGTAGGTGTAGGCCTCGGTGGGGGTCAGAGTGCTGTTGAATTTGCGCTGCATGATTTCGCGCGAGGCGAAGTTGCCGGCGCCGGCTTTGCCGGCCTCAATGCGGTGTTGCAGCTCAATGCCGCCTTTGCAGGTGATCTGTTTGGGGGCTTGGCGCTCCATCTTGAGCTCAAAGGAGCCGTAGGGGCGGCCGTAGACTTTCTCTATGATGTCGCGAGCCAGCTCTTCCACCACTTCGGGGCGGCCCACAATGTTGAGTATCTTGGAGCCAGTGCCGCTGAAGCATATCTGCTTGGGCATCTCCAGATTACTGTCGTGCATCAGGCGGGCCACATAGTAGATAATGGCGGTCAGGAAGTAGACGAATATCACTTTGCGACATTCGTCGTTGCCCAGCATGGCATTGTAGGAGTAGGCGCGGCGGTCTATGGGCGAGAGATTGTGGAGGAGTTCGGCATTCTCAATTGAGAAGAGGAATGCGTTGATGTCTTCGCTGCGTTTGCCGGCTATGATGTCGCGCAGAATCACGTCAAGGTAGGCCAGACGGCTGTCGCGGGTCACAAGTTTTGAGAAGTAGTCGGCATATTGCTCTATGAGCGGATTGTGGTCGGCATCGGCACTGGTAAACCCATCGCCGAAGATGGTGTTGCCGGCGAAGCGGAATGAACTGATTATGTGAAGATTCGACTTCAGGCGCTCGTCGTCGGCCTTGTAGATTACCACATCTGAAGTGCCTCCACCTATGTCGATGCTCACGAAGTTGCTGCCGTCGCGGGCCACATTATTATAATAGAAGGCGGGGGCCACTGATTCGGGGTAGGCGTGGACTTTTATTTCGGAGCTGTCGAGGTATCGTGTGTAGAGTTCTTCCCAAAGGGTGAGGTAGCGCAGTTGCAGAGAGCGCTTCATGCTCACGGGGTAGAAGTAGACTATCTGAGTGTTGCTCAGGTCGCCTCGCGAGAGGATTACGCGAGCTCTTATCAGCAGCATAATCTCGCGTAGATATTGCTCTGAGAGGTCGGTCTTGTCGGCCCATTTGAGCATTGTGTTGATTTTATAGCCGTTGAAGGCTTTGCGCTCGTAGAGGAAGGGGATGTTGATGTTGCGCAGAATTTCGGGGCGAGAGGCCGCTGCATATAGGTTTTCGCTCAGGGCGGTGCGCATTGGGAAGGAGTATTGGGAGCCAATCTCGCGCGGTATAAATTCCACATCGAGCATAGCCTCGCTTTGAGCCAGGGAGTCTGGGGCGTCGAGGGTGGCCACCAGAGTGGCGTCGGTCGATGGACGGAAGCTGAGCGGGCATGCGGGCGAGTGGTCTACACTGTATTCAATGTGAGAGTTGGTGGTGCCGAAGTCTACTGCGAAGAGGAATTTTGCCGAGCCGGGATTGTAGTCGGGCCACAGGGGCAGAATCACGGCCGAGTAGCTGTTGCGAAGGTCGGAGGAGGTGATGGTGGCGCGGATGTGGGTGAATGAGAAGTCTACATCGTAGTAGGATGTGCGCATCATCTTCGATTTGGAGCGTTCTGCGGGCTCTCTCACTGAGGGAGAGGTGGGGGCGGAGGTGTCGTCGGTGAGGAATGTCAGGCCTATGGTGTGGTCGGGCATCATTTGGAACAGGCGCACATTGTAGATGTCGCGCTCACCGGTGCGGGCAAAGGGGAATATGCCGGTGCTCATTCTCACCGATTCAATGATGATGCCATCTTCGCCGGCGGGGGTGGATGTGTCGATGGTGGTGTCGGCGCGGCGGTAGGTGCGCTGAAGCTCTATATAGTTTTTGCGAATCGGGATTCGGAGTATGAAGGTCACACTGCCGTTGGCGTTGGTGCGCAGCTCGGTCACTTTCTTGCCGGGGGCCACGTTGGCGGCCAGGGTGGCGGCGGGGAAGTAGTGGAAGTAGAGTGGCTTGATGGGGAGCAGATAGCCGGCTGAACCGGTGGCTGCGTTCAGTGGATTGCCGTTGTGGAAGTGGTCGCTGTCAATGGGGGTGGCGAGCTGTATGATGCTCTCTTCCAGGAAGTCGCAGGACGTGAGCCAGGGATAGGCCAGTGAGGTGTCGGGGAGCACTCTTTCTTGCGGTGGCAGTGAGAGGGTGTCCACCTTGGTGTTTTCGTTCCAGGGGCGGTTCACATATGTGAAGGTCTCGCCGCTTGGGGAGTGGAATCCGGCGCGAAGTATCAGGGGGAGAGTCTCGCCCTGAGCGAGCTCCTTGGCCGGCACTATTCTAAAGTCGCTGTTTTCAGCTGCTTGGAGCAGGTTGCCGCTTCGGCGCACAAACAGAGGGTGGGTGAATATGCGGGGCGCATTTTCGGTGGTGAACTCGCTGTAGAGGGTGGGTAACTGCGCTGCAAGCGATGCGGCGGTCTCCATGTTGAGGGCTTGCGGGTTGCCAACGCGCTCTCTCACTGCATCGTAGAGCTCGGGGCGCTGAGTGCGTGCCCGCTCCAGGTTGGTCAGTATGTAGGCATACACCGCTTTGAGGCGTTTGCGAAGGTCGGGAAATGCATTGAAAAGGTGCACTATATAGACCACAAATTCGCAGTCGCGCTGCCAGAGGTGGCGTATGTTGCCAAACAGGGGCTCACCCTCTTCCACCATTATTTCGGCAATGGGGGAGGTGAGCGGTGCGCCCATGGTGAGGGTGGCCGGCGAGGTCGATCCTATTATTTGATTGCGATAGGAGAGTATGTACCAGTCGTCGGTGAGGCTGAAGTTGTAGGCTTCGCGGTCGCTCTCCATGAATAGGCGCAGGGTCTGGGCCAGGAGCTTGTGGGCTTGTGAAGGCTCGGCTTCCAGAGCTGCGAGTTTGCTTTGCGGATTCCAGCGCAGGATGCGCAGGTAGTGGCTGTGGTGGTCGAAGTCGAACAGCAGTTGAGCTATGTCGAGGGCGTTGCTCACCAGGCGCAGATCCATTTTGGTGCCTTGCAAGTTGGCCTCGCTAAGGGTGGAGAAGGCGTTGGCCAGCAGGTCCAGACGAGCAAAGGGGCTGGGGATAGCTGTGCGAGGATATTCGTTCATGCCTCCGTTTGGGTCGGTGATTTTGGCTATATCATCGTCGGTGTAAGGCTCTTTGCTAATCCAGTCGGAACCTGTGGTGTTGTCGCTATATGAGAGTATTTTGCTCATTCGGAGATATTGCTGAATTTAGAGGCTATTAGTTCTGAGGTGGCTTCGCCAAAGAGGGAGAGAAGCTTGAGCGGAAGCTGAGAGGGGGTGAATTTGCCGTTGTGCTTGCGGCTCACGTTGTTGATGCGTGAGAATATGTCGTCGTAGCTTATGTGCTTGGTGCCCAGGAAGCCACGCTTTGCTTCTACATTGTTCATGATGCTCTCCAGCTGCCCGGAGTTGTCGAGGTCGAAAAATTCCACATGGCGGTGGTTGGCTTCCAGTTCCTCCAGCCAGTCCCAATATTTAGACAGGAAATGTCCGGTGAGGTTGCGGTAGAAGCTTGTGGAGAGGAAGTCGCGGTTGATGCTCGGCACATCTTTGGTGAATCCGCGGCCTATGCATTCGGGAAATTTATTGTCCAGGTAGAGGGAGAGGAGGTGGAATTTGAGCATCGGAGTGGCGATGGCGCGACGAGTGAGGGGGCCGAGCGTCATGAAGTCGATGGTGTTGGTGTCTTTGTCCAGACCATATTCAAATGCGCGGGCTTTGCCTTGCGGCAGCTCCTCGGAGGCGAGCGATGCGAAGTTGATGGGTGCCAGAGCGCCGATGAGCTCTATGAGGTGGGCGGCATTTTTCTGGCCTCCGGCGCCGGGGTCGTTGGTGTAGGGGGAGCTTATTTCGGTGTCGCCCAGATAGTAGATGGCGTTGACCGGGGCCTCCTTCACCGGGGTCACGGCTTGGTCGTAGTAGTGCAGGGCTGAGCGGGTCTTAATCACAAAGTCGGCTTTGTTGATGGGGCTCTTATCGTCGTGCTCTATGTTGAAGTAGGGGAGCACGGTGAGGGCTCCGACCTTGCAGTTTTTGAGGTATCCTTTGTTGCTCACATCCAGATTGTCGGCGTGGCGGATGTTTTTCAGAATGATGGGGAATCCGGCGGCGCCGGTGCCTCCGAATATTGAGCTTATGAAGAATATGCGGTCGTCGCTGCGGAATATGTTGCAGAAGGAGCGAAACTCTTCGGAGTCTTTGAATTTGTTTAGGGCCACACTGCCTATGTTGGGCGCACCCACGAAACCGATGTTCATGGATGTCTGAAGCTGGTCGTCGGAGAAGAGCATTTTTAGGAGCGACTGGTTTTCCTCGTCGAGCTCGTTGAATTCTATGAACTCGTGGAATTTCATGCGCTCTATGGCTGCGAGGTTGAAGAGGAAGGTGTCGGCCAGCTCGCTGCTGCTGTCGGCCAGCAGGCTTTTGAGGGTGGAGATTTTGGTGGCGAAGAAGCCTGATGCTTTGAGCTTGTCGCCGTAGAGGGCTTGGCGTATTTGCCGGTAGGAGGTGAGCAATTCTTCTGTGCGCTTGAGGTCTTCGTTGGCGTGGTGCGGGTCGACAATGAGGGGCACAATCTCCATTTCCTCAATCTCTTTGCCGGTGTTGGGGTCGGTAGGCTTAACGCCGGCTGCACACAGCATCACGAGTGATTTCACCACTCGCGCTCCGGTGCCGCCTATTGCAAATATGAAAAGTCGCATTTCTGAGTTGCTCTAAGTTGTTGACTGTTGGGGTTATTGGGGGAGAGGGGTGTGCCGGCAATTGCCGCTCCACCAGCGTATGGCAAATGAGGCAATGATGAAGCAGACACCGCCTATCATTGCGTTCCAGCCGGCCAGGGAGAGCAGGTAGGGCGAATAGTAGCTTTGACGCATCATGTCGCCGCCCACCATTCTGGGGGTGATGTATTGCGAATCCAGACCTGCGGTGAGCAGCATGGCTATGCCGAGCACTATGAGCCAGTGCCACCAGCGGTCAAAGTGCACTGAATCAATGATGTAGTAAAACAGTACTGCGATGGCCCATGGCACTGCGGCGGTGATGAGCGCCATGAATATGGTCCAATCGTATTGCAGCAGGTCGGCGCGGAAATATTCCAGATTTCCGTCCACATCGCCCTGGCCGAAATAGAGGTGGCTATATATTTTGCCGGCCAACACCACCCAAAATATGGTGAGCACGATGCCGGCGATTAGCAGTGATGGTTTATATATTTGTCGCATATCTGTTTAGTTGTGTTACTGTTAAGGTGTTGGAGTCGCTCATTGCTCAAGGTAGATGGTGAATGAGCAGAACTCCGGCACGGTGGCGGTGCCGTAGTAGGCGTGGTAGATGCCCTCCATGAGTGGCTTGAGTCCGAAGGTGGTTGTTGCAAACCCTTTGTAGGGGTGTGTGTCGTCGGTGGCCGACGATTGCTCTACCCATTCTGGTAGTTTATTGCGCAGACTCACAGTGATATAGGAGCCTATGTGTTTGCCGTCGATTTTAAATCGGAACAGGTGGGTGGCCTTGCTTAGGTAGCGCTTGTTGCGTGAGTCGATGGTCTGTGGGGTTATGGCTTCCACGTTCAGCAGCTGAGCCACACCGTCGCTGCTCACCTCGTAGTTGGAGATGTCGCTGAGGTAGGGGGCGGTGGTGGGTATGACACTGAGGTCGGCGGCCACTGAGAATATGATTGAGCCGGAGGCATCGGCGCTTATCTCTTTGAGACCGTGTGCCCCGCTGCCGCCTGCGCTATCGCCCACAAGCAGCGAGTAGTTGCCGGCACCGTTTTTGTCTCTTGGCATGGTGCTGAAGTAGGGCAGCAGGAGCTTGTTGCGGTTGAAGAAGTAGTGGGCTTGATAGCCGGGCAGACTCTCGAAGTCGAGAAATGAGTCGTAGCGGCTGTCGTTGCGCAACTTATGCATGGCGGCTGCCGAACCGCTGATTATCAGATAGTAAGGGCGTTGTCCGCGGTAGGTAAAGCCTTGGTTGGGCGAGGTGTAGGGGTAGTAGGTGCCGGCGAAGTCGGCCGATAGTTTCACTATTATCACGCTCTTGTCGGAGTGAGCGGTGAAGAGGGAGTTGGCCAGGCTTTGCTCCTCGTTGAATATCTTCTTGGCGCTGACCCCTTCGGTGTCCTTGGGCGAATAAATCATGTCGGTGACCAGCACATTGATGTTTTCGGCCACAGTGTCGCAGAGGGCGTGGTCGAATATTTTTGCGAAGTCGGTGAAGGCGGGGTTCCCCTTGTCGGCGGTGGCTGAGAATATATCTTTCTCTTGCACAAACTGTTGGAATGAGCCTTGCCAAGGGTAAAGGTCGTCGTTGACTATCATGATTGAACCCTCGGCTCCGGCCGATGCCGGAAATCTGTTAATCATCTCATTGAGAGTTCGTTTAAAGTCGCCCGAGGTGTTGCGAGAATCGTAGCCGGTCATGCTGCCGCTTCGCTCCAGCATCAAGGTGAGCTTGAGGTCGGAGGTTATGGCGCTGCCAAATTTGGTTATATCCCAAGCGAAGTCGGGGTTTAGGCGCTTGCCTTCGCGCTCTATGAGGGCTTGTAGCTTGGTGAGGTCTATTTTGCCGTCGGGGCGCAGATAGGAGGCGTAGTGGCTTTTGTCGGAGAGTATAATGTCGGTAAGCAGGGCCGCGCCCTCTTCCGACTGGAGCTCCTGAGTGGCTGCAATCTCCTGAATCTGAGCCAATAAGGGGTCTTGCTTTTCGGAGCATCCGGAAAGCATTACTGCTATAGCCATGCAGAGGCTAAGCACGATGTGGCGATATGTAGCTCTCTTCTTCAATGTGTGAATAATCAGACAGTTGGATTGTGCATGAGCCCCGGCTCTTATCAAGCGCCCTGTGGGCTTGCACATAATGTTGCAAAAATACAAAAAATCCTCATTATTTCCAAATCTATGTTTTCGGCCTCATTTGCAAGCCATTTTCGGCTCTCTTTCCTGCTCTTTTCAGGCCCGATTACAACTCCCGTCACCTCTCATCCGCACCTTATTCATCCGCTGCCTTTGTGCCTCATTCCGCTGCCGCTTTCGCCCCTAATTCTACTGCTGCTTTCGCGCCTCATTCCGCCTCCCGGTCTGCCCCTTGCTCTCCTCCCTCTCCCTCTATTTGCCGGGTGTCTATAGCCCGTGTGGCGGTACTCTGAAATGTTAAATGTAGTTAAAATTAAGCACTTAGGTTAAATTTTTTGCGGACCTTCACAAAAATTATAGTACCTTTGTTTCCGTCTTACCAATCAGATTAACTTGAATATGAGCTTGTCTGCTTTTACATATTTCCATTGCAACCTCGACTGGCTTAGTTAACACTTCGGTGGATTAACTCATTCACCGTGCTCTATTAGTTGCGCGCCCTCTGCCCCCGGAGCAGGCGAGCGACGCTACTCTTGTATACTCTATTACTCAATATTCACATTTAATTTTATTTACAACATGAAGAGATCAAAGTATCTACTTGGTTTTGCTTCCGCTGTAATGTTGTTAAGCTGTCCTTCAGGCGCTTATGCAGATGAGCCTACATCTGAAAGAGCCGATAAGACAGCCGGGCAGACTATCCCATTCATCAGTTCCGAAGAGCTGTTGAGCCCGCTCAACTTTGCCGAACAAACCAACAACCCTTACATCCTGACATCCACTCAGGAAGGGCAATCAGAACGGATACCTGAGAACAGTAATGCTGCTCCTAAGAAGACTAATCCGACATCAGGCTCCTACATCTATGGTTTCCGTTGGGCTCCAATCCCCTATGCATGGTGTGAAGTGCGCACCGACAACGGCGATGAGGATGTGCTCTGGACCGACAGCAGCTGCTACCTCTACAACGCCTTTGAGCGCAACGGTCATATTGAAGGCTTTGGCTTCAGCTCAGCTCCTCCGCAGTATTATCTGGTCTATACAGCCGCTTATGGCTTTGAAGGCCAGGTGATTAAAGCTCAAAGCTACTACACGGTGCCCAAATCAGACAGCTATAAAGTGCCTCTGCGTGTGGCCTACGACCCCGTGGAAGATATGTGCTACGGCTTCTCTGAAAACTACAACACCGGCACCGACTACTACTTCATCAAGATGAACCCCGACACCCACGAGGCTACCATCATCCGCAGCGAGATTCCTGTCAACGATGTGTGCTGGGCCATCACCTACAGCCCCAAAGACAAATCTATCTATGGTGTGACCTTCACCGGTAAGCTGGTGAAAATCGACAAGACCTCGGGCGAACAAACCATGATTGTAGACACAGGCTACGACAGCTCGTCGGGCACAAGCAAATATTTCGGTGGCCTTATCTATAGCCCCAAAGATAAAGCTTTCTACTGGCAATGCATCTTCAACGAACCGAAGTGCACCCGCCTTATAAAAATAGACGATGAGGCCAAGACCTTTAGCCTCGTGAAAGAGGATATAGTGGAAAATACAGGCGACCGCCACCAATTCTCCTGTCTCATCACCCCCGATGACTATGAGACCCCGGCTGCCCCCAAGGCTGTGACCATCACCTCAAAGTCATTTACCGAGACCTCGGCTTCCTACACTGTGAAGCTGCCTACACTCACCAATGCCGGCGCATCTCTTACCGGAAAGGTGACTCTGGAAGCGCGCCTCGACGGCACTGTTGTGAAATCGGAGGAACTCGACCCCGGCGCTTCCTACTCCGTGACCTTCAGCGATTTGGATGCCAGCTACCACCGCTTCCGCTTCTACGCCATAGCCAACAACGAGAAGTCGGTGCGCACCGAAGAAAAAGTGTTTATAGGTCATGACACTCCCAAGGCTCCTGAAAATGTGACACTCGAAGCCACCAAAGTGAGCTGGGATGCTGTCACCACCGGTGTCAACGGTATCGACCTCACCAACGAAGGTGTGACCTACGATGTGTATCTGAATGGCGAAAAGCAGGGCAACACCTCGGCCACAAGCATGAATGTCACCCTGCCCACCGAACAGATTCACTCCAACATAGCTTATGTAGTGGCCATCAATCAGGGCAAAGAATCGGAAGCCACTTACTCCAACCGCCTCACCAGCGGCGAATATCTGCTCCCCGATGTGCTCATTGAGCCTACTGAAGGTGACGCTTACCTCGTCACCGTCATCGATGCCAACAACGATGGCAGCACCTGGTATTACGACATCCCCACCAAGCGCTTCATCTACCGCTACAACTATTCAAACGCCGGCGACGACTGGCTCATCACCCCGGCCATCAACTTCACCGACGCAAGTGTGCTCTATGAGTTCGGTATGGATGTGCAAACTCTTGCCAACCGCCTCGAGAAGTTTGAAATGTGGATCGGCCCCGACCCCGACCCCTCTACCATGACAAAGCTTTTTGCCGACGAGGTGAACAGCTATCAACATGATCAGCAGCCCGTGACCTTCAGCACTACCGCTGCTGCAAGAGGCATCAACTATATCGGTATCCACGCCGTATCGGATAAGAACAAATATCTGATGGCCGTCACCAATATATTCGCCAAGAAGACCACTACCTCAACCAATGGCCCCGATGCTCCTACCGACATCGAAATCACCCGCGGCGCTGCCGGTGCCCTCACTGCCACTGCTAAATTCAAAATGCCTACCAAGACTATTGCAGGTGCAGACATTGCGGCCGGCACTACCCTCACTGTGAAGGCCGAAAATATCACCTTCCCCGACAATGAGACTGTTAGCGTGAACGGCACACCCGGCCAGGAGTGCACCCTCTCGTTCACCACCTCTACCGGTAGCAATGAAGTGAAATTCACCACCTACGAAGGCGACACACAAGGCTTCTCCGCCTCGGAAACATTCTGGGCCGGCCTCGATATCCCCGCACTGCTCACCGATTTTGCAGGTAAACTCACCGACGACCCCATGGTTGGCGAATTTACTTGGACAGCTCCCGGCGAGGTTGGCGCCAACGGCGGTTATGTCGACACTTCATCGCTCAAATACTACTATTGCACACAAGGCTCTGATAGCTGGTCGATTACCCAAGAAGTGCCCGCCGAAGGCTTCAACTACACTCTGCCCGACGGCTCCGAACAGAAGAATCGCACCTACGGCATCGTGGTTCAGAGCTCCGGTGGCTTGAACCGTCAGGTCAACAAGGCCACTCTCGTATCCGGCTTGGCTTACACTCTGCCTTTTGCCGACGACTTCCTCGGCGGTACTCACAACACCCCGATTATGGTTGAATACCCCACCGACGAATACACCGCTAAATGCGGCTTCGCCAACCCCTCAGGCCTCGGCTACGCTACCACCTCCGACCGCGCCATCACAATTATGACCTCAGGCGGCAATCTGCCCCAGTACGGCCAGATTCACCTCCCTTACTGCACCACCGAAGGCACAGAGACTCCTCAAGTGATTATCTACGGCCTTGCAGTGCCCGACCTCACAGCTCCCACCTCTATCTGGGTGAAAGCATATGGCGAAGAGCCTTATAAGCTCGGCACATTCACAGGCGCTGATGGTCAGGGTTGGGTGAGATTTGCTTACGACCTGCCCAGCCAATTCGTTGGCAAGAAGTGGATTGACATCTATATCGATGCCGAAATTGACAGCGCCACACACTATAGCCTCGTGGATAGCTATCGCGTCACCGCCGGTCTGAGCAACGACATCTCCGTGGCTTCGTTCACCCCCGACAATGCTTATATCATTGGTGTGGACAACACCATTACCGCCACCATAGAAAACGAGGGCCGCT
The DNA here is from genome assembly GCA_964448425.1 of uncultured Sangeribacter sp. Lineage (GTDB taxonomy): Bacteria > Bacteroidota > Bacteroidia > Bacteroidales > Muribaculaceae > Lepagella. The sequence goes on along the minus strand of CAYVAK010000022.1, from coordinate 6,401 downwards.
CAGCCACTACCGTACCTACCGCCGAGCTCGCTATCTATCGCGACTCCGAGCTCCTCACCACCCTTACCAATACCAATGCCGGCGATGAACTCCCCCTCGATACTCAAATGGACCTCACCTTCTCCCTCAACCCCAACGCCGATATGGCCGGCAAGGTGACCTTCAAACTCGACATAAAGAGCGAAGACGACAACCTGGACAACAATGTTGCCGAAGTGTCATCCTCAATAGTTAAAGGAGCCGGTCTCGCCGTATTCGACCTCACCGCTACCCGCGACGAAGAGACCCCGGAGAACGTGAACCTCGCTTGGACACCGCTCACAATGTTCAACGGCGAAGAAACATTCGAGAGCTTCGAGAGCTTCAATATGGCAAAACAGCTCGGCGACTTCAAGAATATCGATAAAGACAAATCGCAGACCTACACCTGGGAGTCTTGGGACTTCCCCGGCGAGGAAGACCCCCACGCTTTCATCGTCTTCGATGCTTCCTATTCTGAAATTCCCGAATCTTCAAGGCAAAACCTTGCCGCCCACTCAGGCAACAAATACCTCTTGGCACTTGCTCCGCTCAACTATGTGGCTGCCAACGACTGGCTCATCTCTCCGCCCGTGCAAGGTGGCACAGATGTATCATTCTATCTCAACATCTTGAGCGCCAACTACGGCAAGGAATATGTAGGTGTCTACTACAGCACCACCGACGACGAAATATCATCGTTCAAGGGCCTCGGCTTCACCTACAAGAGCACCCTTGGCTGGGAAGAGGTGACCAACACACTCCCCGAAGATGCTAAATATTTCGCCATCCGCTACTATTCAACCGATACCTTCGGTATCATGATCGACGACCTCTGCTACACCCCCGAAGGCGGTCTGCCCACACTGGTAGGCTTCGATGTGCTTCGCAACGGCGAGCAGATAGCCACTGCGGTCAACACCACCGAAAGCTATACCGACGAAGGCACTGAGAATGCTGAAATTACCTACAACATTGTGCCTGTCACCACCAACGAGAGTGGAGAGGAGAAACGCCACTACACCTCCAACACAGCCAAAGTCAGCGCTTACGAGTCGGTAGAGGCCGTTACCAAGGCCGCCGCCGTATATCAAGAGGCCGACATGATTGTGATTAGCGGTGCTGCCGGTAAGCTGTTCAGCATCTCTACAGTAGACGGCACCTCACTTTACTCCGGTAAAGTGGCTTACGACAAAGCCGGTTACCGAGTGGAGAAAGGTATCTACATCATCAGTGTAGACGGAAAAGTAAATAAGATGTTAGTTAAATAATTAAGTTTTTCATGAAACATTGCGGTTGGCCTTTGATAGGTAGGCCGCTATGAATGCCGAAAAGAGAATGAGGGCGCGTCGGGATTTGACACGCCCTCACTTCTTTTTCATATCCTCACCCTCAAAATTATTGGGGGATTAGGCGGTTAGGATGCCGGCTGCTGCATGGTGAGCGTGGTGAGCGAGGCTTCTACTTGCAGGCGGGCTTTTGCGCCCTCTATCAGAGGGAGATTGCCGTCTATGTGGCCGCAAGGGAAATTGAAGGCCACCGGCACATCCTTTACTCCCCAAAGCGGCAATCGCTCGCGAAGCATATCGGCCGTTGAGGGATAGTTGAGGTCGGCGCGCGAATCGGTGAATTGGCCCACTACAATGCCTTTATAGGCTTGCAAAGCGCCCGACAGTGCCAGCCGTCTCACCATTCGTTCGGTGCGGTAGATGGCCTCGGAAATATCTTCAATAAAGAGGATTGCCGGGCCGTGGAGCGATCTGTTGAGCAGGTCGAAGTCGGTGCCGCACAGGCCGTCGAGCACAGCCAGATTGCCGCCCACAAGTTCGCCTTCAGCCTCACCGGCTATGTTGCGGCTGTCGGCCTCGCAGCTGTATTGTATAGGGCTCTCCGGACTGCTGAGAATCTTGAGCAGCGAGTCGGTGACATGGTCGTCGGGGAATAGGGTGAGGTGTTTAGCCATCGAGGCGTGGATTGAGGCTATGCCGGCGCGATGCATCATGGCATGGAAGGCGCTCACATCCGAGAATCCGATTATCCACTTGGGGTCGGCTTGCAACTCCTCCACACTGAAGCTGTCTATGAGGTGCACACAGCCGTAGCCGCCGCGGGCGCAGAGCAAGGCTCTCACCTCCTTGTCGCTATAGGCCTTGTGAAGGTCGTTGAGACGATTCTCCAGGGATGAGGCGTAGCTGCCGTCGGCCGGACCGCAGGCGTGGGGCATAACCTTCACTTTGTATCCGCACTTTTCCAGACGTTTTGTGGCTCCGGCCACATAGGTGGGGTCGACCACTGTGGCCGGCGAGATGATTGCTATTGTGTCGCCCTTCTTTAGGGCTTTGGGGAATATTATATCGCTCATAAATCTTAGTGGGGTAGTGGTGCCTGCCTACGCGGTGGGTAGGCCTGGCTGCAGAGGGGAGAGTCGGTTAGTTTACTTGAATTTGGATGCCGGTGGCTTTAGCTATCTGCTCGCCTATGGTGCGCAGCTCCTCAATGGGCACCTTCACAAGGCGCTCTTCGGGTGTGGAGCGGTCAAGGCTATAGAGCATCACTTCGCGTGGCTCAATGGCCTTGTAGGCGGCTATAAGGGCCGCAATCTCCTCCGGGGTGGTGTTGTCGATTTTCACCCCGTCGTGTTCGCCGCGCAGCATCATGGTCTGGATTATGGCTTGCCCTTTGAAGCGCTTGAGCTGCTCCACCACTGTAGAGACGGTGAAGAGGGGGCTTACAGGACGGTCGATGAGGCGCATGGTGGCCTCTATGGCGCTGTCGAGTTTGAGAATGTTGTTGTCTACCTTCAGCAGCGCTTCACACACGGCTTCGCTCTTGAGCATGGTGGAATTGGAGAGCACACTCACTTTTGCCTCGGGATAGAACTCGTTGCGCAGCTCAATGGTGCGGCTCACCACCTCCGGGAAGTGAGGGTTGACAGTAGGCTCTCCGTTGCCTGAGAAGGTGATGACATCGAGCGTCGATCCGGCTTCTTTCATCTCTTGCAGCTTGGCGCGCAGCCGAGTAGCCACGCTCTCGGTGTCGGGCAAGCCGGTGGTGCCGGGGCCTTGCGCGTTGTAGCCGGCTTCGCAATATAGGCAGTCGAAGGAGCACACTTTGCCGTCGCTTGGCGAGAGGTTTACACCCAGCGACACACCCAAACGGCGCGAATGTATCGGCCCGAAAATAGTGGAATGAAACAGAATTGTCTGATTAGCAGCCATATATACTTATTAATTTAAAAGTTAGAGGTTAAAGCTCTCGGCAGGAGTCCCGCCGCAATCTTCAACCTCTAACCTATGTCGGTTTAGCTCTCTTGGAGCCGCATATTCAGAGTTATTTCACCTCCCAAGTTTCGGCTGTGTGGAGCACGAGGTCGCGGAGGTTCTTGTAGTTCTTTCTGCCACGCACTTCAGCCACTTGGCGTTCCACTTCTTGGTCGTAGACGGGAGCTTCAACATCGCGGATGATGCCGATAGCCAAGGGGAGTGTAGTGCCGTCCATCATGGCCAGTTGCTGGTGCAGGAAGTTTTGCGGAGTGTGGGCATCGTGAACCAGGATATCGTCAATGGTGTAGCCATCTTCGCCGATGGTCACAGCCTTCAGTCCGAAGCCATCTTGCACGAGGCCCTTTTCGCCGTTTTTGCCAAATAGCATCTTTTGGCCGTGGGTGAGGTGTATGGTGCGCTCCTCTCTAAACTCTTTGGCTGTGAGGCCGGCATAGATGCCGTTGTTGAAGATCACACAGTTTTGGAGTATCTCTACCACCGATGCGCCTTTGTGGCGTGCAGCGGCGAGCAGCACTTCGCGGTTGGTGTCAAGGGAGACATCGAAGCTGCGGGCAAAGAAGTTGCCGCGTGCGCCAAACACCAGTTCAGCCGGTATGAACGGATCCTCGGTGGTGCCGTAAGGGCTTGATTTACTTACAAATCCGCGTGCTGATGTAGGTGAATACTGACCTTTGGTGAGGCCATAGATTTTATTGTTGAAGAGGCAAATATTGATGTCAATATTGCGGCGCACTGCGTGGATAAAGTGGTTGCCACCAATAGCCAGGCCGTCGCCGTCGCCTGATATCTGCCAAACGGTGAGACGCGGGTTGGAGGTCTTCACACCGGTAGCAATAGCGGCAGCACGTCCGTGGATGGTGTGCATACCGTAGGTGTTCATATAGTAGGGCAGACGTGAGGAGCAGCCAATGCCCGACACCACTACAGTGTCGGCCGGTGCCACACCAAGGTCGGCCATTGCTTTCTGGAGCACATTAAGGATGGCGTGATCGCCACATCCGGGGCACCAGCGAGCTGCTTGCCCGTTCTTGAAATCAGCAGCCTGAAGGGCGCATGTATTGTTGTTTTCCATTTGGGTCAAAATCTTTATGCCTCAGCGGCTGATGCGTTATTATTAATAATTTCTTTTACTCCGTCTACAATCTCTCTTACCAAGAAGGGTTGAGCTTCCACTTTGTTGATGCGGCGAATCTCTTTGCCGGGGAGTTTTGATTGCAGATAGTCGGCAAATTGGCCGGTGTTGAGCTCAGCTACAATGATATTGTCGTATTTCTTGAGCTCATCGAGGGCATTAGCCGGCAGCGGGTTGATGTAGCGGAAGTGAGCGAGAGCCACGGGAGTGCCCTCTTTGCCGAGCTCTTCGGCAGCGGTGAGCAGGTGGCCATATGTGCCGCCCCAGCCCACAAGTATTGTGTTGGAGTCGGCAGCTTCGGCAATCTTAAGGGCCGGAATATCATCGGCTATGCGAGCCACTTTCTCTTTGCGGGCTTCCACCATGCGAGCGTGGTTGGCGCCATCGGTCGAAATCACAGAGGTGTTATAGTCTTTCTCCAGGCCACCTACGCGGTGCATAGCGCCGGGGGTGCCGGGCACTGCCCAGTAGCGCACCTTGTCGTCTTCATTGCGCAGGTAAGCGCGCCAGCCGTTCTCAAGGAGCTCTTTGGTCACAAAGCGAGGTTTGATTTCCGGGAAGTCGCCTTCTTCGGGTATGCGCCATGCCGATGAGCCGTTGGCTATGAAGGCGTCGGTGAGAAGGATTACCGGGGTCATGTGTTCAATGGCTATACGAGCAGCCTCAAATGCCATAGTGAAGCAGTCGGTGGGGCTTGCTGCTGCCAGCACGCACACGGGCGATTCGCCGTTGCGGCCGTAAAGGGCTTGCAGAAGGTCGGTTTGTTCTGTCTTGGTGGGCAGACCGGTAGAGGGGCCACCGCGCTGAACATCGATAATTACCAACGGCAGCTCGGCAATCATGGCCAAGCCGATGCCCTCGCTCTTAAGAGCCAGACCGGGGCCTGAGGTCGATGTCACAGCAAGGTTGCCGGCATACGATGCGCCGATGGCCGAGCAAACGCCGGCTATCTCATCTTCCATCTGGCACGCTTTCACACCTAAGTCTTTGCGCTTGGCGAGCTCATGGAGTATGTCGGTGGCGGGTGTGATGGGGTAAGAGCCCAGGAAGAGGGGGCGTCCGCTCTTCTCTGATGCAAGGATAAGACCCCAAGCGGTAGCTGTATTACCGGTTATATTTGTATAGGTGCCGGGACGTGAGTCTTCTGTCTCAATCTTATAGGTGCTCACCGATGCATGAGTGTTGTGACCGTAGTCCCAACCTGCTTGCACCACTTTGGCGTTAGCCTCATAGATCGCCGGCTTCTTGGCAAATTTCTGTTGCAGTTTGTGGAGCACACTTTCCACCGGGCGGTCGAACAACCAGCACACAAGGCCCAGGGCGAGCATGTTTTTCGATTTCATGATGGCCTTAATGTCTAGGCCGCTGTCGGCAAGAGTCTCCTTAAGTAATGTGGTCATAGGCACCAGCATAGCTTGATGTGGGTCTATGCCAAGTTCGGCGATTGGATCGGAAGTGGCATACTCTGCTTTTTTGAGGTGGGCCTCGTCGAAGGTATCGCTGTCGGCTATGATGACGCCGCCCGGCTTCAGATAGCGCAAATTGGTCTTAAGCGCCGCCGGATTCATGGCTATGAGCACATCTGCTTCATCGCCGGGGGTGTGAACACCCTTACCGATACTTACTTGGAAACCTGAGACACCACTTAACGAGCCCTGCGGGGCACGTATCTCAGCAGGATAGTCGGGAAATGTAGATATCAAATTTCCCACTCCGGCAGACACATTCGAGAATATATTGCCTGCCAATTGCATTCCATCGCCCGAGTCGCCTGAAAATCTAACTACGACTCGTTCGAGTGTTTTCACATTGGTCTTTTCAATCATGATTTGTCAGCTCAATGCATTGGTATTAGTTGATAATATAATTTCTTTTTCCCTTGGCGGCAGCTATGCGCAAAAACATTCATCAAAGCTATGGATGCCTATGGCATCGACGACGGACTACAGCGCAAAATTTAATAGTAT
>CAYVAK010000021.1:0-21113 GCA_964448425.1 uncultured Sangeribacter sp. | reverse complement strand
CCCGCTTCTGGGACACCGACTCCGGCTGCATCACCGTGGGCGGTGTAGACATACGCAACTTCCGTGTCAAAGAGCTCCGCTCCCTGATGGGCAATGTGAACCAAGAAGCCATACTCTTCAACGACACCTTCTACAACAATATAACCTTCGGTGTAGACAACGCCACCGAAGAGCAAGTGATAGAGGCAGCCAAGATAGCCAATGCCCACGACTTCATAGTGGCCTCGCAAGAGGGCTACAACACCAACATCGGCGACCGCGGCTGCAAGCTCTCCGGAGGCCAGCGCCAACGCCTCAGCATAGCGCGCGCCATCTTAAAAAATCCGCCCATCCTCATCCTGGACGAAGCCACCTCAGCCCTCGACACCGAGAGCGAACGCGAAGTGCAGGAAGCCCTGGAGCGACTCATGAAAAATCGCACCACCATAGTGATAGCCCACCGCCTCTCCACCATCAAAGGCGCCGACCTGATCTGTGTGCTCGAAGAGGGCGAGATTGTGGAACGCGGCACCCACGAAGAGCTCATGAGCAAAGGCGGACGCTACAAACGTCTGGTAGAGATGCAAAACCTCGCAGAATAAGCCCGAAGGCTGCCAACAATTGAGATATACAACACATTTACACATAAAATGAAAAATATAGCCATATTTGCTTCTGGAGCCGGCACCAACGCCGAGAATATAGCACGCCTATTCAACGCCGGCAATAGAGTGCGTGTAGTCGTAGCTCTCACCAACAAAGAGGGAGCCGGAGTAGTGGAGCGTATGGAGGCCCTAAATGTGCCCACATTCTATTTCCCCAACTCCGTGTGGGCCAAAGAGCCGGAAAAGATAGTGGCTCAGCTGGAGCCTTACCACATCGACCTGGTGGTGCTCGCCGGGTTTATGCGTCGTGTGGCCGACCCCATCCTTGAAGCCTACCCCTCGCGAGTGGTCAACATCCACCCCTCACTGCTGCCCCGCCACGGCGGCAAAGGCATGTACGGACACTATGTGCATGAGGCAGTAGTGGCTGCCGGCGACACCAAGACCGGCGTCACCGTTCACTATGTGACCAACGAAATAGATGGCGGCAAAATCATAATGCAAGAGGAAGTGGAGGTCACCCCCACCGACACCGCCGAGAGCGTGGAAGCAAAAATCCACCCAATAGAATATTCCCTCTACCCCCGCGCCATAGTGAAAGCGCTGGCAGAGCTCGACACCCCCACCGACAAAGGTCCGGCCGCCCCGGCAGGGAAGGCCCAAGAGCCGAGCGCCTCAGAGGCAAACACACAAGAGGCGAAAACTGAAGGGGCAAACGCACAAGGGGCGAAAGCCGTTTCGGTAGATGAAGAGTGGGCCGATGCGCTCTCCATAAAATACTCCGACTCAGAGGCACAAGCCCGCAAAGAGAGCCTCGAAGCAAAGACACCGCAAGCCTCACCAGCCACTCCTCCGCCCCACACTGCGGCCACCCCTCCCGCCTATAATTCAAACACCTCAGCCTACAATTCCACCAACACCACGGCGCGCATCGCAACCACGGCGCGCACCGCAACCACCACAGCTCACACCGCAACCACCACAGCTCGCTACCGTGTGGTCAACACTGCGGCCACTCCCCCGGCAGCGCCCATACCCGCCTGCCCCAAGAGCTACCTTTGGGTGTCAATCCTTATGGCAGTGGTCTTCTCCACTTTGCCCGGAATTGTGGCTGTAGTCTTCTCCGTGCTCGTAGGCTCGCGCCACTCCATGGGCGACTATGAAGGCGCCCGCAAAGCCTCCAATTGCGCCCAAGGCTGGATCATAGCCTCATTTGTGATTGGTGTGCTCTCCACCTCGCTCTATCTCCCTCTGAGCATCCTGAGCGCAAGCCTCACAATCTAATAATCAACAAAATAAACCAACTCTATAAGACGTGGATACCGACCCTCTACCGGATTTATGCATGCTCCTGCAACAAGCGGGAGCCAATCTGCCGTTTGTGAGCCTTCACGCGCCCCAAAACTGGGGCTCCTGGGCTCTGATTGTATTAATAGCCGTGTGCTGCCTGGGCATCTCGGCATTCGTCTCAGGCAGTGAGATAGCCTACTTCAGGCTCACAGCCTCCGACATTGAAGAGCTCGAAAACGATGGCGACGAAGGCGACACCGCCGCCCAACGAGCCCACTTCCTCATCACCCACTCCGACCGCCTGCTCGCCACCATTCTGATAGCCAACAACTTGGTGAACATCACCATGGTAGTGCTGCTATCCTATGCCATCAACCGGGTGGCCACATTCAATTCTACTGTGGCCAACTTCTTGATACAGACAGTATTACTCACATTCCTCCTGCTCCTCTTCGGCGAGATATTCCCCAAACTTGTGGCCAACGAGCGTTCCATGAAATGGGCCAAATGGGCATCGGGAATCCTCACTTCGGTCTACAAGCTGCTCACCCCGCTGACCCGCCTGCTGGTGAAATCTACCTATTTTGTGAACCGAGTGGTGACCAAGAAGCACGAAAACATATCCACCGACGAGCTCTCGCAAGCCCTGGAAATCAGCGACGTAAAGTCGAGCCAAGACAAAGAGATGCTCGAAGGCATCTTGAGCTTCGGCGAGAAAGAGGTGAGCGACATCATGATTAGCCGCGTAGATGTCACCGACATAGAGTATCACGCCTCCTGGGAGAGCGTGCTGGAGACCATCCGCACCACCGGCTACTCCCGCATACCGGTCTACGACACCACCCAAGACGCCATAAAGGGTGTGCTCTACAGCAAAGACCTGCTCCCCTACATAGACCGCACCGACAGCAACTTCGCTTGGCAGCGATTTGTGAGAGACGCCTACTTCGTGCCCGAATCGCGCATGATCGACGACCTACTGGAAGACTTCCGCCGCAAGAAGATTCACATAGCCATCGTGGTCGACGAATTTGGCGGCACACAAGGAATCGTGACCCTGGAAGATATAATTGAAGAGATAATGGGCGACATAGAAGACGAATATGACGACAGCAAAAAATTCTATACCCGCCTCGACCCCGACACATATATTTTTGAAGGCAAAACACCGCTGGCCGACTTCTGCCGCATCACCGGAGTAGACGAAGACGAGCTGGGCGACATCGACGAGGTGGAGACACTTGCCGGACTCATACTCACCCTCAAAGGCGACTTCCCGAAAGACAAGGAAGCCTTTGTGCTGGGCAGGCTGCGATTCCTGGTGCTCGAAGTGGAGCGCCGACGCATCACCGCCATCAGAGTGCACATTCTCCCTCAATAGCCCCCACAGCCCCCCATCCTCAAACCACACCAACAACCCCCAAACAGACAACTACTTGCGAATCATGGAAGATAAGAAGCTATTCCTACTCGATGCTTACGCATTGATTTTCAGAGCATACTACGCACTTATAAAAGCCCCGCGTGTGACATCGAAAGGGCTCAACACCTCGGCAATCTTCGGATTCGTAACCACTATTGAAGAGCTGCTGCGCAAGGAGAAGCCCAGCCACCTGGCCGTGTGCTTCGACCCGCAAGGCCCCACCTTCCGCCACGAGGCCTACGAGGCCTACAAAGGCGAGCGCGAGGCCACACCCGAAGATATCCGCCTCTCCATACCCTACATTAAGCGCATTCTGGAGGCCTACAACATCCCGATTATCGAAGTCCCCGGCTTCGAAGCCGACGATGTGATAGGCACCATGGCCCGCAAGGCCGAGGCGCAAGGCTTCACCACCTATATGATGACCCCCGACAAAGACTTCGGACAGCTCGTCACCGACAAAGTGCTGCAATATAAGCCCGCCTACAAAGGGGGCGAATTTGAGATTCGCGGCGTAAAAGAGGTGTGCGAGAAATATGGCATCAGCAACCCGCTGCAAGTCATAGACCTACTGGCACTGATGGGCGACAAGGTAGACAACATACCCGGATGCCCCGGTGTGGGCGAGAAGACTGCCGCCAAGCTCATAGGCGAATTTGGCAGCGTGGAAGAGCTTGTGGTCAGCACCGATAAGCTGAAAGGCGCACTCAAAAAGAAGGTGGAAGAGAATGTGGAGCAAATCAAATTTTCCAAATTCCTGGCCACTATAAAGACCGACGTGGAGATGGAGGCCACCCCCGACTCACTGCTGCGCAAAGGAGCCGATACAGCTGCCCTGTTCAGCATCTTCGACGAGCTCGAGTTCCGCAACCTGCGCGACAGAGTGATGCGCCGCATCCAGGCCGACCCGATGGCTTCAGCGCCCTCAACTCCGGCCTCGGAAGCCGCTGCGGCCAAGGAGCCGACCAAATCCGACTCCCCGCTCCAAGGCTCCCTTTTCGACCTCCTCGACGAAGAGGACTCCGCGCCGGAGCCCACCAAGGAAAATATACTCGAACAGCCCCACACCTACAGCTCGGTGAGCGATGCCGCCGCCCTTGAGCTGCTGAAATCGGAAGTGGCCCAAGCCAAGGAGGTAGGTCTCACTGTCTTAGCCCCCGGAGAGGGCGACATGAACAGCACCATTATAGCCTTCGCCGTAGCCACGACACCGGGCAAAGCCTACTTCTTTGAGCCATCGCTTCAAGGAGCCTGCGAGTGGGTGCTCTCGCTGCTCTGCAACCCGACAGTAACGGTGGTGAGCGGTGCGGTGAAACGCGACTATGTGGCCACCCACTTCAGCATCTACAAGAGCGATAAGGTGATGCAGACTCTATCCGGCTATTTCGACACAGCAGTGGCCCACTACCTCTTGCAGCCCGATATGCGCCACTCCACAGCCGACCTCAGCGAGACCTACCTCAACCTGCAGCTCCCATCCATAGAAGAGCAGTTGGGCCGCAAAGGAGGCCCCGCAGAGCGCTACGCAGCAGTAAAAAAAGAGGCCCTTTGCAACTTTGTCTGCGCCATGGCCGACGCCACCCTGCGCCTTAAAGAGCCGCTACGCGAGGCGCTCCTGGCCCAAGAAGGGCTCGATGCCCTCTTCACCGATGTGGAGCAACCACTCATCAGCGTGCTCGCCGAGATGGAGATAGCCGGCATGAGGGTAGACGAAGGCGCCCTGAACACCACCGCCGAAGAGCTCGGCGACCGACTGCTGGGACTGGAGCGAGAGATTCACACACTCGCCGGCAAAGATTTCAATGTGGGTAGCCCCGCCCAAGTAGGCGAGATTCTATTCGACCACCTGGCCCTCGACCCCAAAGCTAAAAAGACAAAGCGCGGACAATATTCCACAAGCGAAGATATTCTGGAGCGACTGATTCCGGCCCACCCCATAGTGGCCAAGATTCTGGAGTTCCGCCAGCTCAAAAAGCTTATAAGCACCTATCTGCTTGCTCTGCCCGCCTGCATCAACCCCACCACCGGAAAGATTCACACCACTTATAATCAGACCATTACAGCCACAGGCCGCATATCATCGTCTGACCCCAACCTGCAAAACATACCTATCCGAGAGGGCGAAGGCAAGGAGCTGCGTCGCGCATTTATAGCCGACCCCGGACACATCATTCTCTCGGCCGACTACTCTCAGATAGAGCTGCGCCTGGTGGCCGACTTCGCCTCCGACCCGGTGATGCTCAAAGCATTTGCCGAGGGCACCGACATCCACACAGCCACCGCCGCCAAAATCTACCATAAAGAGGTGGATGAAGTGAACGGCGACGAACGCCGCAAAGCAAAAACAGCCAATTTCGGCATCCTCTACGGCATCTCGGCCTTCGGACTGGCCAACCGCCTTGGCATACCACGCGGCGAGGCTAAAGAGCTCATCGACGGCTATTTCGCCACATTCCCCACCATTCGCGAATACATGGATAAGGCCATTGCCTCGGCTCAAGAGTGCGGATTTGTGAGCACCCTGCACAAGCGCCGCCGAATGCTCCCCGACATCAACAGCCGCAACCCGGTGGTGAGAGGCTACGCCGAGCGAAATGCCATCAACGCCCCGATTCAGGGCTCGGCAGCCGACATTATAAAAATAGCCATGGTGGCTATCGCAAATAAAATCAAGGAATTAGGCCTTCAGAGCCGCATGATTCTGCAAGTGCACGATGAGTTGAACTTCGACGCACTGCCCGAGGAGCTCCCCACACTTCGCAAAATTGTAAAGGAGTGCATGGAAGGGGCCTACACCGGCAAAGTGGTGCTCACCGCCTCAATGGGCGAAGGCCACGATTGGCTCACTGCCCACTGATGCAGCGCTCACAGCACAACGCTCGCCGCGCGCTCTGCGGCTCTAACGGATAAACTTGGAGCCGGAGAATGTATAGGTGATTGAGCGATCTATGAAATAAGGTTTCAAAGTCTCATAAAGCGACAGCCCGGCCAGCTCTTTGAGCGGCAGGGTGACTTTCAACTGCTTCGCGGGGGCCGAGAGGTCGTAGCGGAAAGCAGTGAACGGCAACTGTGCAAGCGCCTCTTTGAGCTTGGCCTGCTCCCCTTTAGGCGCAGTGAAGAAATCTTCAAGCTTGGGGGCAGTGAAATATTTGTTTGCCGAAACTCTCTTAAATTCAGAAGAATAGACCATCAACTCACTATCAGGAATCTCGCCGGCCATCACAGTGCAAGATGTGACCATGATTGGCTTGCCCTTTTTGTCGGTAGGGAGCAAAACGCCCTCAAGGGTGCAGGAGTCGGAGATATGAAGCATGAAATAATCGTTTGTAATGCTGTCTAAGGAGCAATCTTCATTGAATTGATTACTGTTTTGAGGAATAGCAGGGCCGAACATTCCCACCATTTCAAAGCGGGTGGCCGCGGATATGGCCGGCAGGTCTTCGTTAGTTATACACCCCAGGAAACCGTCAATCGACAAGTCGCTGTCGGCAGCAGCGGCCTGAGCTTTTTGCAGGCCGGGATCGGGTGTAGGGGTAGCGCCGGCAGAGCTGCCGGGAGCAGGTTGCTGGGCATATGCCGAGGTGGAGAAGAGGAGCAAAGACAGAGAGCTGAGAGCTGAAAATATGACTGAGTTTCTGCGTTTCATCGGTTTAGGGGAATGTTGAAATGGTTAATAAGAGTTTTCGAGCAGCCGAGGAGGAGTTTTTAGGTAAGTAAAAATCTCCCGGGCTACCGGGTAGCGGACCGGCACCCCGAGAGCATGACAAGGGATTTACTTTTTCTTATAAAATATCTCGTAGTTGCTTTTTTTCTTTGTTTTTTCGGAGTTTTTGGGCGCTTTAGGTGCCTTGGGCTCCTTTGGTTTTCTGTCGGCCTTGCGGGGCTTGGGGGCACTGTCGTCGTCGCGGTTTTTGCGAAGATTCTTAGTGCGCTGCGAGCCGGAGGCGTAGTTTTTGGCGGGATTAGCTTCTTCGGCATAGATGCGAGTGCCGTAGAAATCGCTGCCTTTCAGAGCGCCTATCACCCTGCGAGCATCCTTAGCGGCAACATCGAAGAGGGTATAGTCGGTGAGCAAGTCAATTCGGCCAATCTCGGGCTTTGGGCCGTTGATATTGCGATTGACAGTCTCCATAAGATTGCGCGGCATCATGCCGTGGGCTTTACCTATGTTGACATATATACGGCTCATGCCCTCCTCGGCGGTGCGACGGTCTTTCTCCTTGTCGGAGCGATGATTGTCGCGGTTGCGCTCGTGGCGCGAAGAGGCTTCGCCGGCCGCTTTTTTGCCTTTGCGCTTGGAGCCGCCCTCATCCTTGGCGATGTTGATGTTTATATCAGGTATGTTCTGATAATACTTCAGCAGGCGGTTGAACTCCAGGGAGAGGACCCTCTTCAGGAGGTCGGACTCAGAGAGCCATTCGAGCTTTTTGCGCACACCGGGCAGATATTTAGCCATCTGCTCTTCGTCCACTTCCACGCGTTCCAGGCGGTCGGCAAGGTTGTAGAGCTGCTTCTCAATGATATGCTCGGCCGAGGGCACCTCTTTATATTCAAAGCTCTTGCCAATGATTTTCTCAATTTGGCGAAGGCGCGATTTCTCACGGGTGTGGATTATAGCCACCGAGACGCCGGTCTTGTTGGCGCGTCCGGTACGACCGCTGCGGTGGGTGTAAACAGCCACATCGTCGGGCAGGCCGTAGTTAATGACGTGGGTAAGGTCGTCTACATCAAGGCCGCGAGCCGCCACATCGGTAGCTACGAGGAGCTGGGTGATGTGGTCGCGGAATTTCTTCATGGCCAGGTCGCGCTGAGCTTGCGAGAGGTCGCCATGCAGGCAATCGGCATTGTAGCCGTCGGCTATCAGCTTGTCGGCTATCTCCTGTGTCTCACGGCGAGTGCGACAGAACACAATGCCGTAGATACGAGGATTATTGTCGGCTACACGTTTGAGGGCCAGATATTTATCGGAAGCCTTCACCATGTAGTAGATATGTTTCACATTTTTAGCGCCCTCATTTTTGGTGCCGGCCACAAACTCCACGGGATCGTGCATAAACTGGCGGGCAATTTGGGCTATTTCGGGAGGCATGGTGGCCGAGAACATTAGCATTTTGCGCTCGGAAGGCACATGGGTGAGAATCTCGTTGATGTCGTCGAGGAAGCCCATATTGAGCATTTCGTCGGCTTCATCAAGTATCACAGTGTGGACAGAACCTAAAGCCACCTCGCCACGGTTAATAAGGTCGATAAGTCGGCCCGGCGTGGCCACCACCACTTGCACCCCTTTGCGCAGCGAACGTATCTGGCTTTCGATGCTCGAGCCGCCATACACGGGCAGGATTCTGAGCAGGTCAATGTAGCGCGAGAAGTCGGCAAGGTCGCCGGCAATCTGCAAGCAAAGCTCGCGTGTGGGGGCTATGATAAGCGCCTGGGGGAGGTTGACGGTTGAATCAATACGCTGAAGCACAGGGAGTCCGAAAGCGGCTGTCTTGCCGGTGCCGGTTTGTGCCAAGCCCACCACATCGCCCTCCTTGGAGAGCAGGTGCGGAATCACCAGGCGCTGAATGGGCATTGGTGCGTAGAAGCCCATCTCTGTGATGGCGCGCAGCAGCGGCTCGCTCACACCGAGCTCTTCAAAGCTCGAAGGCTCCGCCGGGGCCTCGGGTGTGGCGGTAAGAGTATCAGCTACTTGGGAAGTGTGCAACGCCGCAGCCTGCAATGATTCTTCATCGGCATCCTGTGGCGGCATATTCATATCATTCATATAAAGTTGATTTAAGATATAACAAACTTCACCCCCATTTATTTCGATGGGGGTGAGCTTTTTACATTTTTTTAATTTTTTAGTCTCACTCTGCGCTCGTTGCGCAGGTTTGCAGATTGAATCACTTGAATCGGGATTCGCATTTAAGAATAGAGGAAACGCTTGATGCTTCGCTTCGGAGTCTTCTGAAATTCTTCAGTCATCACATCTATTGAGGCTATGCGCTCATAGGGAGCCACCTGCTCGTTGAGCTTGGCTCTGAGCTTCTCCATGAGCTCGGGGATGCGAGCGGCAGCTATGCCTCGCTTATCAATGGCCTCAAAGTCGGGATAAACCAGAGCCACCAGTTTGCCTTTGCGCTCCACCACCAGACACTCCACCACAAAGGGCAATTGGTTAAGGCGAGCCTCAAGCTCCTCGGGATAGATGTTCTGGCCCGAGCCGGTGAGAATCATGGTCTTGCAGCGGCCGCGCAAATAGAGGGTGCCATCGGCATCGCGGGTGCCCACATCGCCGGTGTGGAGCCAGCCGTCTTCGTCGAGCACCGCTGCTGTGGCCTCGGGGTTTTTGAAGTAGCCTTTCATCACATTCTGTCCTTTCACCAATATCTCACCGGATATATGCTCCGGATCGCTGCTGAGCACCTTCGACTCCATGATGGGCGAAATGGTGGCGCCGGCCGATGTGGACTTGAAATCGCGCCAATATGTGTAGCTGATTAGCGGGCCGCACTCGGTCATGCCGAAGCCTATGGTGAAGGGGAAGTGAATTTTGCGAAGGAAGTTCTCAGTGTCGCTGTTGAGCGCGGCACCACCTATCACCACTTGCTCGAAGCAGCCGCCGAGGGTCTCCACCAGTTGCCTGCGTATCTTGCTGTAGATGTAGCGGTTCAGACCCGGCACACGGAGCAGCCTCTGCATCTTGCGAGTGGAGAGCAGCGGCTCTATCTTGTTCTTATAGATTTTCTCAAACACCAGGGGCACCGAGAGAATAAGGTGGGGCTTAACCTCGGCCAAGGCCTTGAGCAGCACGGAGGGGGTGGGGGTGCGGCCCAGGATGGTGATGTGTGAGCCGGCCGCCACTGCCGAAAGCATATCGAAGGCGCAACCGAAGGCGTGGGCCATGGGCAGGAATGCAAGCACTCGGCTGCCGGGGAATTGCAACTTGGAATTGAGCGCGTAAGCCACATTACCCACAAGGTTGGAGCCGGTGAGCATCACACCTTTTGAGAATCCGGTGGTGCCGGAAGTGTAGTTGATCACTCTCACCTCCTCATTGTCTATGTCGGGATAGCATATGTCGGCGCTCTTGAAGCCTTGTGGATATGCGGCGTCAAATTCAGCCTTCACATGGCTCATGCCACTCTCCACAAAGTCTTTGCGATAAGAGTCTATCAGGGTGCCCTTCTCCAGTGAGAACACAGCTTTAACCTTCACCTTGGCGGTGTCGAGCTTCTCCCAAATGCTGTCGCTCACTATAAGCATCTCCGACTCACTGTGGTTCACAATGTTGACCACATCAGTAGGCGTAAAGTCGCTTAATATCGGCACCACTACACAGCCGTAGGTCACCACCGAAAGGAAGCACACCACCCAATTGGGGGAGTCCTTGCCGCAAAGAGCAATCCTCTCTCCGGGCTTAATCTCCAGCGAGCGCAACAGGATGTGCGCCTTAGCTATGCGTTCTGCTACTTCCAGATAAGTGAGGGTGTTGGGGTCGCCGAATCTGCTCAGACAGGGCATCGAAGCATTTTGGCGAAAGCTTTGCTCATAAAGCTTGATAAAATTGCTTGTATAGGGTGTCATATAACAATGTTTTTAAGGCTAAAGCCGCTCTCGGCGAGCACCGTAGCCCGCTCCAATAAGCGCTTTAGCTATTAATGCAACCAACAGCAGGAGAGTTTCGGTCGGCACATTTGAGATGAATATGTGCAAAATTAATAAACTTTCACAGAAAATCCTTATCTTTGCGCAAAAATATTACGACTACTATGACAGAGAACACACAGAATCGCAAAGCTGCATACTATACGTTGGGTTGCAAACTGAATTTCGCCGAGACATCGTCGATAGGCCGTGAGCTTCAGCAACGCGGCTTTTCGCGCGCACAAGCCGGCGAAACGCCCGACATCTGTGTGGTCAACACTTGCAGCGTCACCGAAACGGCCGACAAGAAGGGCCGCCAGCTGATACGCCGCATCTCCTCCCGCTATCCCAACGCCACCATTGTGGTCACCGGCTGCTACGCCTCGCTCAAACCCGATGAGGTGGCCTCCATTCCCGGTGTCGACATCGTGCTGGGCAGCAACGAGAAGCTGCGCATTGCCGAATTTCTGCAAGAGTGGGAGCAGAAACAAAGCTCCCTGAAAGCACCCATAGTAGATGTGCCCGCGGCCAAAGACCTGCGCTCTTTCATGCCCTCTTGCGAGAGGGGCGACCGCACCCGCTACTTCCTCAAAGTGCAAGACGGCTGCGACTACTGGTGCTCCTACTGCACCATCCCCATGGCACGCGGTCGCTCACGCTCCGGCTCCATCAGCGAGCTCGTGCAGCTGGCGCAACGCACTGCCTCCGAAGGTGGCAAAGAGATTGTAATCACCGGCGTCAACACCGGCGACTTCGGCAAAGGCACCGACCACAACTTCTTCGACCTCTGCAAAGCCCTCGACGAAGTCAGGGGCATAGAACGCTACCGAATTTCATCCATTGAGCCCAACCTGCTCACCGAAGAGATTGTGGAATGGATTGCCCACAGCTCGCGAGCATTCATGCCTCACTTCCACATACCCCTGCAAGCCGGCTCCGACAAGGTGCTCAAGCTCATGCGCCGCCGCTACGACACTGCCCTATTCCGCTCTCGCATTGAGATGGTGAAAGAGCTCCTGCCCCACTCCTTCATTGGCATCGACGTGATAGCCGGTGCCCGCGGTGAGACGGAGGAAGAGTGGCTCAAAGGGCTTGAATTTATCAGCTCCCTGCCCGTGCAGCAGCTCCACGTGTTCCCCTACAGCGAACGTCCCGGCACCAAGGCTCTCGACATCGACGAGGTGGTGAACCAAGCCGACAAACACCGCCGTGTGGAAGCACTCATGGCCGTATCCGACAAGAAATACAATGAATTTGTAAGGCAGATGCTCGGCAGCGAAATGCCGGTGCTCTGGGAGCAACCTCATCTCACCAACCACGACGGCACACCCGCCGACCCCAACGAGATTATGATGCACGGTTTCACCCCCAACTATCTGCGAGTGGAAGCCCCCTATCACCCCGAGCTGATAAATCATATCACCACTGCCCGCCTCATCTCCCCGATTGACCATGAGACGGTGAGCGGCTCTCTCACAGGCCTCTAAGGCCTCCTCCACCCACGAGCGCTCACAGCCCGGAGCCCTACACATAAAGTCCGGAGCCTTTCACAGCCCGGAAGCCTTACACGTAGCCCAGCAGCTGCAATATATAGGGCGCAAGCAGCGCCGTAAGCACCCCATTGAAAATAAGTCCGATAGTGGAGAAAGCCCCGTAGCGCGAGCTATAGAGCATCATCTGCGATGTGCCCACCGCATGAGCCGCCGCACCCATGCCCAGCGCCTGCGATATAGGATTGCGTATGCCACACAGCCTATACACACTCATGCCGAAGATCGCTCCCATTATACCCACACATATCACCACCACTGCCGTGAGAGGCACTATGCCGCCAAGCGACTTGGAGATTGCCATGGCTATAGGAGTAGTCACCGACTTGGGCGACAGCGACAATATCACCGCATTTTCAGCACCCAGCCAATCGGCTATGAGCACCACCGACACCACTCCCACCACACAGCCCACAAGCTGCGACAAGAGGATGGGCAGCAGCTGCCGATATATGTTGCGCAACTGCTCATAAAGCGGTAGCCCGAAAGCCACTATGGAAGGCGCCAACAGAAAATCTATGTAATGGCCGGAGCCCGACATATAGTTCTCATAGCTCACTCCCGATAGCTTCAAATAAGCAATGATGATAAGCACTGTGACCAAAATAGGGTTGAGCAGCACACTGCCCACCAACTTCTGCAACCTGCCGGCTGCATAATAGAGGCCCAAAGTCATGGCCAAAAGCAATATCTTATTTTCTAACAGAGCGTCCATGTCGGCGAAGGAAAGTGTGAGTTAACGAAGTGGCAATCAGCACCAAAGCGGTGCTAATAATTGTGGCTGCTATAATCGGCAGGAGCGAAGCGCGGATAAGGTCGAAATAAATCATAAGCCCCACTCCGGCCGGCACAAAAAAGAGGCCGATATTTTGAATCAACAGTCGGCAAAGAGGCCTCACCGACTCCGGACGCACCACACGCATCTGAAGCAACGCTGTGAGCAAAAGCATGCCAAGGATGCAAGCCGGCACCGGCATTCCGCTCCACTTCACAAGGAGCTCTCCCGCAGCCAGACACGCAAAAATAATAAACGCAGATTTAATCATATCACTCAAATAAAAAATCAAATCCCTCAACTCCAAGGAGTTAAGGGATTTAGCGGTGTGCCCGAAACAGGACTCGAACCTGCACGCCTCTCAGCACTCGCACCTGAAACGAGCGCGTCTACCATTCCGCCACTCGGGCATTTGCGAGTGCAAATTTACCACTATTTTTCTTCTCCACCAAATATTCTCGCCCCAATTTCACTTTTTTATCAATTTTACCCCCAAAATCGCCACCTCCACCACCCTTTCGGCCCCCAAAATCGTCATTTCCGACCACCCTTCCACCCCTTCACGCCCTCATTTACGCCCTCGTTAAGCCCATCCTTAGGCCGCAAAGCGCGCCTGCCACATCGGGGTGCTATAGGCAAAAGGTCATGTAAGGAGGCAAATATAGTGTGTCGCCGTCCACGTGAAGATTCTTGGGATGGATGACATACTTACACCCGATGCGCGATTTAAACGACTCCCCAAACCGCGTCAACGACACCGTCTTATATTTCTCAGCCGACTTCACTTCTATCGGGTATATCTTATATCTCAACTTACTATTATTCGAGAGCACAAAATCAATCTCTATATCATTGCGATGCTTCTCACTGCTATATCGGGTATAGAAATAAAGCTTATGACCCGCTGCCACCAGCATCTGAGCAATGGCATTTTCATAAAACATTCCCTCATTCACCGATAATTTGCCCAACAGAAGCTCCTTGTAAAGCTCCTGATCAGAAATTTCATTCTCATCGAAGGTATGGCTAATCAGCAACCCGGTGTCGCCCATATAGCACTTCACATATGTGCGATCCTCATTAAGCGAAAGGCCCACATTCGGGTCGGAACAATTAAAGCATTGATTCACAATCATTGAATCGGCCAACCAGAAAAAGGTGTCGTGATATTTCGGAAAGCTTCCGCCCTTATCCACCTGACTAAATATCACTCGGCGCTCCGAACGAGAAAGAAATGCCGGTATTTGATCATAAATTGCCAAAACATTTGTGCGATACTCAGCTGCAATCTTCATTATATCATTACGATACAAATCAAGTATATCGCGCTTCTCAACATCGGCCAACTCGAAGCTTCGCCCCCCATCTATATATGCCGCCACACTTTGAGGCATCCCGCCCACTATCATATACTGGCGAAATAGCAACATCGCTTTGTTGTGCAGGCCCCTTTCAAGAGGCACTCTCTTCTCATAGCAATCCTTTATATAATCCACCAATTGCAACTCCCCCATGGCCAACATAAACTCTTCCAAGTCCATAGGATACATCAACACTCGCCTCTCCTCCGAAGGCAATGTGATATCCTTTATATTCTCCCTTATAGATATAAGCGAGCCCGTCTCTATGTAATCATAGCGACCATCCTGCACAAGATATTTCACCGACTGGCGAGCCTTGGGAAATTGCTGTATCTCATCAAAAATTATAAGCGACTCCCGCGGATACAGTTTCACACCATACTCAGTGGATAATATCATGAAAAAGGTGTCTAAATCATTTATGTGATTATTAAACGCATCCCGCACCGTCTCGGAAACATTATTGAAATCTACCAACAACATGCTCCGATATTCGGCTTCCCCAAACTCTCTCGATATTGTAGACTTGCCAATACGTCGGGCTCCCTCTATTAGCAGGGCTTTTCTGCCTTTAGATGTATTTTTCCAATCCAGCAACTTTGCGTATATTTTACGAGGATATATCATTTCGGCATAATGTATTGATTACGAGGCAAAGATAATAATAATTTTTAGAGTGCGCAAGTATGAACCTCACCTAATTAGTTAGAGTGCGCAGGTTTGGACCACCCTCAATCAGTTAGAGTGCGCAGGTTGAGAGCCCAAAAAGAGAACCGGGTGTGACGCCATCAAGGCGCCGCACCCGGCAAATTATAGAGCATAATTAACTAACCCGAAAGGAGGTTGCTCGGCTCTCCGTCCGGACTCTCTTCAGCGAAGAGAAGCAGGCGGTGAGCTTATGAGCAGATGGGCCTACGGCACGAGCACTTTGTAGCTCTTACCGTCGACAGTGACAATATAGATACCTGTGCCCACTGCATAAGTGGCGGTAGCCTCACATTGTGCTGTAGAAGCAATCACTGTGCCCTGCGGAGTGGCAATAGTGAGAGCCTTGTCGGCATAACCTTTCACTATGATGCTGTGGTTGCGAGCGTAGATAGCTTTCGCATTGCCGTTGAGCAAGTCAACACCGGTAGTCTTAAGGTTGAGAATATTGGAGTCAACACCCAGAGTGCCATCGTTGAGCACCGGAACAATCATATAGCTGTAAGCGGTGTTCTCAGCCACTGTTGAGTCGGTGTAGCGGCAGCCCTCACACTTAGCATTGCTCTCAAGAGGCATGCTGTCGCGATAGATGTTGTAGGATGCAATATTTGAGCCCTCAGCAACCGGAGTGTAAGAGATATCGTCGACAAGAACGCCGAAGATGTCGGTACTTACATAGTGGATAGCCAAATATTTAGCATCTTCAGGCAGAGTTACTATTACCTCTTCCCAAACGGGGGTTGTGCCCGTCACACCGGAGAGGGTGATTGTGTCCAGAAGTTCAAAGTCATTAGGATTGTTGGAACCGTTAGATGTGAGCAGTTCTACTGTTTCTGCGCCATATTTATAGGTGCAAGGTTTGATAAAGAAGCTAAATGTGGAGCCGCCTACAAGCTGCGGAGAAATCAACCAGTCGTCGGCCGGAGGAACAGCACCGTTAACAGTCACTGAGGGGCAGAAGGCAATCAGGAATTTGTCGCCTGAATGAGCCTTGTAGGGAGAGTTGCTGCCGGTCACAATCTCAGCGAGCTCTGATTCGCTCCATACCACAAAGCTCTGAGGCATATAAGCGGTGGGAAGCTCATCGTAAAGTTCGGAAGCAGGACCCCATACATAGTATTTATCGCCGTCGTAGCGGGTAAAGTCGCCCACAGTGTCGCTATCTTCGTCGAGCACGAAGGTCTCTTCATTCTCGAAGCTTTCGGTGCGAGATTGGCCTGAGGGTTCACTCCACTCAAGTGTCACATTATCGAAGCTGATGTCGGCTGCATGAAGGTCGGTAACCACCGGACGAGTGCCGGGAGCCACTGTAAATTCAATTGTCTTGGAGTCGTTAACCTCCTTGTCGTCATCGCGGTTGATGGTGTAGGTGAGATAGAGCGGTGAGGGGGTGTCGGCTGTCGGAGTGAAGGTGATGGTTGAGCTCACCGAGCAGTCTGAAAGCACGTCGTCTTCGGTAGCGGGCACATCGGCCTCAGCTATTGAAGCACCATATTTATCGGTAAGCGACCAGTGAGCACCGGGGAACGGATAGTCGCCATCGCCAAAGTTCTGGGCATAAGCATTGTAGACACACTCGTCGCCGATTCTTGCTATGCTGGGACCTTCAATGTCGGTGACACCAAAGTCATAGTCAAGGTTGTCGATATACTCATACGAGTAGAGGATAAACGATTCCGACTTCGAGGCTGTGCTGTAGCGAATGTAGAGCGAAACCCATTCCTTATCCTGGAAGCGAGTAGGCAGGTTGATAGTCACTGTTGAGCGTGAGCCCTTGGTGAAGTTGCTCGATGTATAGCTCTTGATAAAACTCTTAGTGAGGGTGCCGGGAGCCAAGCCGTAGATGCTGAAGCTCTTGCAAGAACCGCCATAGATAGTGAGCCTGATGGCCGGACACTTGGTGTCTTTGGTTGAGAACTTAGGCAAGGTGAGCTCGGCATTGGTGAGCGCCTTTGAAGAATAAGTGTAAAGAGCCTTGGCATTGTCGGCAGTAGCGAAGGCAGAGAAGGTTCTGCCGGGAACGCCGTTGAGCAGCGATACGCCGGAAGTGAAGTTGACCACAGGCGAAAGCACATTGCCGGTGATGTAGCTTGATGTAGCAGGCATGCTGTAAGGTGTGCCCAACTCAGCGGAAACCACATACATGCTGTCGCACATGCCAATCTCATTTTCAGCTATGATGGCAAAGCGATAAAGCGCCAGAGGATCATTCTTGGTCACTGTACAGTCGCAAGTGTAAACATCCTCGCCGATGTAGCGGTCGAGCGACCAGCTCAAGGTGGCGGCATTATATTTTGCAAGATAATATTTGTTGCCGGTAGGAGCCACATAGCCGCCATCGTTGCCCTTGGTGGGAGCATCCCAGGTGAGGCGCAGAGTGAGGTTGTCGTCAAGAATCTCGGTAGTGACATTGGTCACAAGGCCTGCGGCGTCAAGACCGGTGTAGACGGTGCGGCTGCTGGCTATACCCTTCACACCTTCAGGTGAGATGGCACGCACGGTCACCACATTGTTGCCCTGCTTGGTGGGGCAGTAAGCCACAACCTTGGCACCCGGAGCACCCTCTACATATACGGGGTCGCAACCTTCGGCCTGTACCTCGGCTGTGAGCACATCATCGGAAGTGCTGTAAGTAGCACCGGAGAACGACTGGCGAGGCATATAGAATTGTGCCTGTGCCTTCAGCTCGCCGTTGGCAGCGGGATAAGCACCAAAACCGGTGACAGCTATCGGGCTGTCGGCTGTAAGATCAGATTTCTTCTCTACTGAGAAGTCGCGCACATACACCTTATATTCATCGGCATCCGAAATCAGGTGCACACCAAGATAATAAGTGCCGGCTGAGGGTACATTGAAGTAAATCTCATCCATCTGATTGTCGAAGTCGCGGTCGGAAGGATCATCATGCATATAAGTAGGCTCCTTAATGAGTTTCACGCGGTCGGAGGGATCGGGCGATGTGTAGAGGCCCACCTGATAGCGCTCTTCGCAGCTCTCATAGAGGCGGAAAATGTCGAATGTGAAGCGATAGAGGCAATCGGGGTCATCGAAATTGATAGGCGGCAAGAACACCAGGT
Organism: uncultured Sangeribacter sp.; assembly: GCA_964448425.1. GTDB lineage: Bacteria > Bacteroidota > Bacteroidia > Bacteroidales > Muribaculaceae > Lepagella. The sequence continues at coordinate 2,719 of CAYVAK010000021.1, read as the reverse complement.
CGCTTGCGTCTTCATCTTCGTTGTAGACATACTCAAATACGTTGAGCACTTGGTCGCCGAAGTTGTATTCATTCTTATACACGAATTCTGAACCGTCGTCGTTATCGTCGAATGTGGTGAAGAGCTTAGCCTCTTCAGCGGTAGGATCGAAATGCACGGGGAGGTCGAGAGGCTCACCATATTGGATGTCGCCCGAAGTGGCGCGGGCCGATACCCTACCATTGCATACAGCCTCTACTGAAGCCACATAGCTGGTGTAAGGCTGATTCTTGGGAAGCGGTGTAGGAATCGCTGTACCTGTAACCTCTGAAGCAACCAGCTCATCGTTCAGATATACATTATATGTAAGGTCGTTGGTGTCGATGTAGCCATCGTGAATACCGGCTGTGACAGGCTTCCAAGCTATCACTTTCTCCGAGAGAGTCACCTTGGTGGGTGCCAACGGGGTGTCGGGACCTACGAAGATGCTGTCGAAGCTATACTTACCTTCGCAGCCGCCTATGCTGGCCTTGAAAGTGAGGTTGTGTGTGCCTTCGGTGAGAGTAGCATCGATGGTGACGTCGCTACCGGCGGCAGCTGTGCCACGACGATACTCTACATCGTCGATATAAAGCACCCAATTGATGTCGCCCAAAATGGGAGTGCCACCGGCATTAACCGATGCCAGGCGATAAGTCACTGCACCCTCAAGCGAGCCGTTGGGATAATATGCTTTCACAAACTTCGACTCACCGGGAGCCTGCGGCAATATGTTCTGCACATCGGGAGTGATGAGCTGATAATACTCTATAAGCTCAGAGTAAGGAGTGGAGCTCTTTACTTCAAAAGTCTCGGAGTCAAGCACATCAAGAGAGCAACCGCCGTTAGCGGCCTCGCGACACACGGCATATACATAGCCATTATCGTAGGGGCTATAGCAGATACCGGTCATATAGGTGGAATAATTAGCAATAGTGCCAATCTGAGTCTGAGCACCGGTAAGCTTGTCTACTTTATAGACAGCACCGCCGGCACCGACACCCACCAGCTTATTCTCTTTAGCATTGTAAGTGAAGCAGTTCATCACCAGGAAATCGCCCTCGGCAACCACTGAAACGTTGGTGGGGTCATCACCGGGAGCCGACACATAAGTGTAAATGCCGGTAGTGGTGTCTTCAATATAGCCATACACCTTATCGTCGGAAGGCACATAAGCTGAAAGAGTCATCACCTTGGTCGATGAAGCAAAGCTCTCTTCGTCAATCTCGCGACCGTTAAGGTCGTAGGTGAGATGCCACACTGTGCTGGGCACCACGCCTTTAATCATCTCCTGGCCCACGATGTGCACCTCGCCATTGCGCAGATACACCACCCATGAATCCATAAACTCATCTTCCGGGCTATAGTACTGATTAATCAGAGTGTTGTAGGTGCCATCAAGAAACACCTCATTGAGGCCCACAAGATCCTCAGTGTTTGAGAGATTAGTACCACCAATCCAGCCATAAAGCGTACTGCCTGAAGCACCTGTGCGGCGCAGAGTGCGCTGATTCTTAGCTGTGGCAAACGGCGACCTAATCACCGGATTGGTAAAACACTCCACACCTGTAGTGCCCGCCCGCTGATGCAATCGAGGAAATGCCGACGAGGGCGCCACACTAAGTCCGAGAGCATCACCAAGCGACGAACCGTGAGAACGCGAAACGTCGTTAGCTGCTGACAATGATGCTATGCAAGCAACAAAAGCCAGACATAGGATAGCTAATTTTTTCATAATTGAGTTAATATATGGTTTGATAAAATGCAATCAAACAGCCGGATGCAGCCTCTCTACGCTGCTCCAAATGAATTGACGGGTTAGCCGAATATACTCCGGATTTTTTCTAATGCTATTCCTATAGACAGACCGGCGCCCACAACGACGCACATCACATCTACAAAAATGACGGTGGTAGATCAAAAGTTTTTCCTAAGCGCGCATCCACTCCTTACAGGAAAGAAGATACGTATAGGTAGCCGATGTTGTTGGTTAGTACAATTAGTCAGGCATTCAAAAACACACATTCTCTGCTGAAACAATCAGGCCCTGCGGAGCTAATCCGACCCACTTCCGCGCGATTTCTCACGCCTCCGTGGCGCTCATCACTCCGGGCTACTTCGCTCGCTTTCGCACGCTTTTTAAAGCTTTTGCGCGCTCAAACAGCAACGCCCGAGGCCAATTCCAACCTTTACTGTGCAGAAAATGATGCACTTACTTACTCCATAATTAATATTGCCACAAAGATATAAATAAAATATCTTTTTTACAAACAAAAGCCAAAAAAATTAATAAAATTTTTCCGCCGGCCCCTACCGCCCTCATTATCACCCCCTTCCGCCTAACAAATTGCCACCCATCTCCCGCCCCTCCCACAAAAGCGCCTCCCCGCATCCCGGCCCCATCGCCTCCCTGCAAGTCCAAAACGCCGCCACACGCCCACCCCGCCCGCAGGGCCAATACGCCGCCACATACCCACACGCAAGTCCAATACACCACCGCACTCTCCCATAGGAGGCTGCGACATAATTCAGATAAGATATTGCAGGAAGCTGCGGAGGCTGTGTCAAAATTCAAATAAGATGTGATAGAATGGCGGGCGAGCCGACAGGTTCGCCTTTAGTAGGTAACCGAGGAGAAAGGAAGTGAGCGAAGCGAACGGACGTCTCCCCGGAGGCTCCGAATAAAGGGAATTTCTGCCGA